>CAZDXX010000086.1:0-6740 GCA_964509595.1 uncultured Oscillospiraceae bacterium | reverse complement strand
CGCCGATTTCTGCCTCAACGGTGACCGTTGGCCCGTCGATGCCGCCAACTGCATCAATGGCGTCCTGCATCTCCGATTTGCCCATCTGGCTGACCACAGCGTCAACCGCATCATTCACGTCAGCGTCCGGAACCAGACTTAATTTACTCTCAAAGGAGAACGGACAAATTAAACGCACAGCCACAAGTGCCCACAGGATGCAATGTACCCACTTGGGCGCCTTCTTCAGCACCAGCCGCAGCACCACCACGGCCAGAATCAGCCAGCTTGCAGTCATGCTCATGTTCAGCAGTTTCAGGAAGAGTTCGCTCATGGTCACCCCTCCTTATATTCATCGATCATCCGGCGGATCTCCGCGACCTCCTGTGCAGACAGGCTCTTGCGCTTGGTAAAGGCAGCGATGAAGGCAGGCAGACTGCCTTCAAAGGTCTCCTCCACAAATTTCTCGCTTTGGGTTGCATAGTAGTCCTCCCGAGAGATGAGAACGGTCACCACACCATCCTCCATGTGGAAGATGCCGCGCTCGCCCAGCTTTTTCAGAACCGTATAGGTGGTGGTGCGCTTCCAACTCAGTTCGGCCTCGCACAGCTTCACCAGTTCACTGGTGGTCAACGGCGCATTGGCCCAGACGATATCGGCAAAACGGGACTCCACCACACCCAGTTTGTATTCACTCATTTGGATCTCTCCTTTCTTGTCTACTGCCAATAGACAATTATAGTCTATCAACGATAGACAGGTTTGTCAAGAAAAAAATCAAACCCGACCGGGAAAACCCGGTCGGGCAAGAAATCAGACATTCACTTTTCGCAGCACGCGGCGGTGAACGGGTTTATCAGCGGGAGCCTCGCTGACCACTTCCAGCTTGCCCGCGCGAATCATCTCTCCAATACGCAGAGCGATCCAGCCGTCGCCGATGCCCAGATACTGATGCAGCACATCCAGCACCACGCTGGCCTGCGTAAATTCCTCCGGCTGCTTGGCAATGGCCCGCTCAATGGCGTAGTCGTAGGCGTTGGCACCCAGGTTGGTCAGGCGACCGTTGAGCATACCACGCAGAGGCGCATTCTCTTGCTGTAAGGCTTTCCACTTCTCCACACAGCCGGCACGGAAGGCCTTGTTGACGGTCTGACGACCAGCCACATAGCTGCCCCACTCCTCGGTCTCGCCCCAGCCGTTCTTGCGCTCCACATCGCCTGTTTCGGTGTACTCCCACGCAGGCATGGGGATGATGGTGATCTCGCCGGTATAGTCGATCTCGTCCAGCTTGGACAGCAGCCACACCAGGCCGCAGGCCTCATTGGGCTGCTCGCTGACCCAGATGCGGATGGGCGTCTCCTGGTCGGCACGCTTTTCAAGAAACTGCCAGTAGGCTTTGGCATACTCCACCGATTTTTCTGCCTCATCCTCCGGTGCTCCGCCCGACGCACAGAGTTCTTTTAACACCTGAAGGCGCTGGGAGCCAAACACGTCGCTGTCAATGGGTCCAATATCCAGAGCCAGCTCAAAGACCAAAATGACACTGTGCGAATCATGCTGCTTGCTCAGGCCAACCTGACGGGCCCCGTAGGCACTCTGACTGAATACGATCTCGATCATATCTCTATAAACTCCTTACTCAGTTCCAACGATGATAGTATCTTGATCATACCATATATTTTTCCAAATTGCTACTGTGCGCTGCGGTAAACCTCCCCATCCCGCAGTTCGATTCCTCGGGCAGCAAACAGCTGCTCAACGGTGACGAACAGATAACCCTGCGCGTGCAGCTCATCCACTGCCTGCAGGGCGGCCTCCACACTGGTAGGATAGATGTCGTGGAGCAGAATGATGGCTCCGTCTTCCGCATGATCCACGATGTGCCGGACAATCCGGTCTGTATTCTTGTCTCCCCAGTCCTCGGGATCGATGGACCAGAGGATAATGGGACATTCCGCTTTTGCCTGCACCCCCTCATCATAAAAACCGTAAGGCGGACGCAGGAGAAAGTCGTTGTGTCCCAAAATATTTTTCAGCAACTGGCGGGTCTTGTCCACCTGAGCATCAAAATCTGTTTGATTCAGTCCACTTAACATGACGTGGTCGTAGGTATGAACCCCGATCTGATGCCCCTCCTCGTCCATACGGAGTACAACATCTTCATTGCCGATGAGCTGCTCTCCGATCAGAAAAAAGGTCGCGGGTACACCACGCTCCGCCAACCCGTCCAACAGCTTGGTTGTGGTATCCCGGCGCGGTCCGTCATCAAAGGTCAGTGCAATTAAAGGCGTTGTATCTTCTACCCTTGCAGGTGCATCAACCTGCATGGGGTCGTCCTGATTTTCTGCAACAGCATAAAGAGACAGCAAAAGCGCGAGGACCAGCAAAGCTGCCCCCGCGCCAAAGAAACCCTTTTTCACACCGATCGCCGCCTTTCTCAATCATATTGAGTATGTGCGGCGAGGCGCATTTTTTTCGTTGCAATTTTTTACACTTGATCGGGGTATCTGGGATCCGGGTCACCGGAAATCGGAGCCAGAAATTTATAAAAGGGCACCAGAAACTCCATTCCCTCGTACAGGCGGTCTACCAGACTGTGGTCGTAAAGGACAGAGGAATTCTTCTCCTCATGAACAAAGGAAAAATTTTTCATGTTGTACCATTCCGCCAGCAATTCCGAAGGCGCAGACTTCGCCTTAGCATAGGACGGACCACCCAGAACAAATTCATTCTGCTTGTTCAGGGCACGAATCAATTTCTCTGCACTCTTGGGATCCCGATCCAAACGCGCACGGAATTTTGCCAAAGTCGAAGCCTGTGCACACCAGAACCCCAATCCGTAACTCCAGTGGTCGGGACAAAGCTCAAACCAGAAAGTCGGGTGGTCATGCCACTGCTCACCGGGGCCGCGGAACGAAAACCACAGGTCATCCTTATACGGGCCGCGTCCGTGGAGGCGCCGTGCATCCCGATAAATTCGGGACACCTTGCAGAACAGGTTCAACTCCGGATGCGCATCGTCCAACTGCTGAAACAGCTCTTTGGCCAGGGCCTTCATTGGCTCATAAAAATGATCAATGTACTCCTGCTTGTGCTCATTGAACCAGCTGCGCTCATTATTAAAACGAATGCCCCACATGAAATCAATGGTGGCATCGGAAAATCCCTGAAACATCATTCTCACCTGCTTTTTTTGATGCTGCTATTGTACCACAGCAGCATCAGAAAAACAATTCGACACTTTCTTACAATTTATAACATCGATTAAGATCGGTAGGTACTCCCCCTCAGATCAAAACATGTTTGCCCCCCCTTCTATGTTCTGATTTTCAATTTTTTGTGCTCTATCATCCAATAAGTCCTTCCTTTTTTTGCCTTATTTCGCAAAAAAATTGACAAGTCGCTTTTTGCAGAGTAAACTAACCATAATTAGGTATAGCCTATTGGTATCTATAGAATAAGGAACTGAAATTTCATGAAAAAGCATCGTGTCTCTCCCGCTGTGATTCGTCGTCTGCCCCGCTATTATCGTCGCCTGACTAACATGAAAGATGCCGGCATTGAGCGTATCTCTTCCACTAAGCTGGCTGAATCTCTTGGTTTAACCGCTTCTCAGATTCGCCAGGACCTGTCCTGCTTCGGCGAGTTTGGACAGCAAGGCTACGGCTATAATGTAGAATCTCTGCGTGCCGAAATTGCCTCCATCCTGGGTATTGACCGCGGATACAACGCCATTATTATGGGTGCCGGCCGCTTGGGCCAAGCTTTGATGTACAGCTTTGACTTTAAGGCACACGGCTTTAACCTATTGGCCGCCTTCGAGGCCAGTTCTGATTTGATTGGCACTGAGCTTGCCGGTGTTCCCGTACTTTCCGAAACTCAACTGGAGGCATTTGCTGCCGAGCACCCCATCCATATGGCAATGCTGACCGTTCCCCAGCCCGTGGCAGTGGAAACCGCCGATCGTCTGGTTGCACTGGGTGTAAAGGGCATCTGGAACTTTACCCACGTCAAACTGGATATTGAAGATCCGACTGTCAAGGTGGAGAAGATCCACTTTGGTGACAGTCTGCTGGCTTTAAGCTACATGATGACCGAGGAATAAGATTTATGAAGAAAAAAATAATTGCTGTGGTCGCTGCGGCCGCTCTTCTGGTGACTGCGTTGGGCACCGCGCTGGCTGCCCCCGGCGACACATACGATCCCTTTATTACCTTAAACTACCTGAAAAACACTTTTCTGGGTGAAATCCAGAATGACATGCTGGAACAAGCCCAGCAGGCAACTTCGGAAACCGAGAAAGAGGCCTTTGATAAGCTGGACGCCCTGGCTGACAGTTATCTGGCTCAGGCCGGAGCCGGCAAGTACGCCGATACGTTTGAGAGCATTACTCTGGCACGCGGGGATCGCCTGGGTCTTCCCACAGGCGCTTCGTTCCAGTTTCAGGAGGGCATCTGCGATGTAGTCATTGCTTCCGGCTCCCTGCTCGATGTAACGGACGGAAGTGTGCATTCCTCGGCGAAAGAATTGGTTTCCGGCCATCGCTATGTTGCCGCTGACGACACCGCCTGCACCATCACCGCTGTATCCGACTCAGTCTACGTATCCGTCCGCGGCAGTTATATGCTGGATGCCTCCGGCAGGACGTACTCCCCCTTCACTGACCTGTGCGGATCCGAGTGGTATTACACCTACACGATTTTCGCTTATGAGCGCGGTTTGTTCTCCGGCACCACCACCACTACATTCGGCCCCAACATTAAAATGAGCCGTGCCATGCTGGCTACCGTGCTCAGCCGTCTGGATGGCCGGCCTGTCGTTGCTCCTTCCGTTGGTTTTCCAGATGTCCCCGACGGCCAGTGGTACTCCAACGCTATTAACTGGGCTGCTGTTAATGGAATCGTTACCGGTGGTGAAAACGGAACCTTCCGCCCCAACGACAACGTAACTCGCGAACAGCTTTGTACCATGCTTTACCGCTATGCTCAAAATTATCTTGGCATGGACGTCAGTGTGACCGCCGATTTGTCCGGCTTTACCGATCAAGGCAAGGTTTCCGCCTATGCACAGGAAGCAGTTGCCTGGGCCGTGGGCAATGGCATTGTAACCGGCACCACGACCACCACCCTGTCCCCCGGCGGCACGGCATCCCGTGCAGAGGTGGCCACCATGCTGCAGCGTTTCTGCTACTTGCTTTATTAACTGCAACGACTCTAAACGGAATGAGAAACCGTTTAGAGTCGTTTTGTTTTACCAAGTTCGACCTTCCCTATCCGGAGAAGATTTCTTTCGCCTCTGCTGCACCCTTTTCTCCGCGCGGCATAAGATACATTGAGATCGCCAATCGGCTTTCTCAACATCTTAATCAGGAGGTACTCATTTTATGGGATGCAATAACAACTGGGGCGGCGGCTGCTGGTGGATCATCATTCTTATCATCATTCTCTTCTCCTGCTGCGGCAACAGCTCCGGCAACAATAGCTGCGGTTGCGGGTGCAACAACAACAGCTGCGGCTGCTGATTTTATCATAGCATGGCAAAACCCCCGCGCCATAACGGCGCGGGGGTAACTGTTTGTCGCAGTATTAGGTGGTATAGTTATCGAAGTAACCTTGAATCAGTACGACGGGAGTACCCTTATCACCGGAGCCGGAGGTCAGGTCACACAGAGAGCCGATCAGGTCAGTCAGCTGACGGGGAGTCGTGCCCTGAGAGGCCATGTCGCCCACCAGGTTGTCGCTCTTCTCCTTGATACGCCGGGAGATAGCTTCCTTCAGGGCTTCGCCGCTCAAATCGGCAAAATGATTGTCGGCCAGATACTTCAGCTTCAGCTCGGTGGGAGTGCCCTTCAGGCCCACCGTGTGGAAGGGAGAAACCACAGGGTCAGCCAGTTCCCAAATCTTGCCTTGGGGATCCTTGAATGCACCGTCGCCATAGACCATGACCTCGATGTGCTTGCCAGTCTTCTCCAGCAGAACCTTCTGGATGTCCTCTACCAAGCCCTGGCTGTCGCGCGGGAACAACTTAATGGTGTCCTCAGTAGCCTTGTTGGAGCCCAGCAGGCCATAGTCAGCGTTGTAACCGCTGTTATTGATGGGAGCGTTCAAAATTTCGTCCATGCCCAGAACCACTTCAGCGCCGGCTTCCTTCAGGATGCGCTTGGTGCGCTCACGGGTGTGGATGTCGCAGGTCAGGATATTCTTGGTATACCCCAGAACCACGCGGGGATCGTTGGCAAACAGGACTTCCACCTCGGCACCGCAATCGCGAATCAGGTCACAGTAGTAACCCACATAGTCCACGCCGGTAAAGGGGTGCTTGTTCTCACCGAACAGCTGGCGGTAAACATCCAAAGTCAACACGTGCTGATAAGGATCCACACCAGCAGCATCCAGCTGATCCCAGCTGACCAGCTCATTACCCACCTCATCAGAGGGATAGGTCAGCATCAGTACGATCTTCTTGGCACCCAGAGCGATGCCGCGCAGGCAGATGGAGAAACGGTTACGGGACAGGATGGGCATAACCACACCGATGGTCTCGCCACCCAGCTTGGTCTTCACGTCAGCAGCGATGGCGTATACGCTGGCATAGTTACCTTGTGCACGAGCCACGATGGACTCGGTGACGCAGACTACGTCGCGGTCACGCAGCTCAAAGCCTTCGCTTTCAGCCGCCTCCAGCACGCTGTTGACAACAATATCGCACAAATTGTCGCCCTCACGAATGATAGGACAACGGATGCCCCGGGAAACAGTACC
>CAZDXX010000085.1:0-6837 GCA_964509595.1 uncultured Oscillospiraceae bacterium | reverse complement strand
GAATGAAGGGGGACAGAGCCTTCATATGTTGTCCTGTGGAGGTGGTCCTTATGAAAAAAGGATGGAAAACACGGCTGATTTGCATTGCCATTCCCCTCGCGGTGGGTGGACTGGCAGGATGGCTGACCCGGGGAAGTATGGAGTCGTTCGATCAGATGAACAAGCCGCCGTTGGCCCCGCCGGGATGGCTGTTTCCGGTGGTGTGGACGGTTCTGTTCGTGTTGATGGGACTGGCATCGTATCTGGTTTATACATCCGGGGCGAAACAGATCGAGAGAGAACGTGCACTGCAGGTTTACGGATTGCAGCTGGTCGTGAATTTCTTCTGGTCAATTCTGTTTTTTAATTTATCCTTTTGCTTTGCAGCCTTTGTATGGCTGATTCTGCTGTGGGTTCTTGTTCTGATCACAGCGGTGCGATTCCACAACATCTCGCAATTGGCCGGGTATCTGCTGATACCGTATTTTCTCTGGGTCACCTTTGCGGGATACCTGAATCTGTCCATCTGTTTGCTGAATTAAGAAAAGCGCTGCCGCAGAAATGCGGCAGCACCTTAATATAGCTTATTGAATTGCCTGAATGATGCGCTCCATCAAAGCCACACGGCGGAAGGGGGTCATGAGATAGTAGCCGTCGGTGTAGGGAAGAATCTCTTTGGCGATGGCAGCCGAAATGGTCACAGCCAGATCTTCTGCCTCATCGCGGTCTTTTCCCTCGTATAGGTCAATGATTTCCTGGCACACCCGCATACCGGAGATCTCGTTGTTCAGGAAGCAGGCATTGCGGTGGCTGACCACAGGGAATATGCCGCCCAAAATCTTGCCCTGCAGAGTCTCACGGGCCAGTTTCAAGTTGTCCAGTGCCTCAGCAGACAAGACCGGCTGGGTCAGGAACCCAACCACACCACACGCCTCTTTCTCCTGTGCCCGGCGCAGTTCTACATCAAAATTGTGGGCATTCAGGTTCAGTGCGCCGTAGATGCGCAAGGGTGCGCGCAGAGTGGTCTCGTTCAGGGTGCTGACAAAGCGGGCCAGCTTGCGGGAATTAAAGTTGAATACGCTCTTGACTTCGTCCCGATCCTCAGTGGGGATGGGATCGCCGGTGACCAGCAGCACATTGTGCACACCCTCCATGGACAGGCCCAACAGGAGAGCCTTGGTGGCGTTCAGGTTGCGGTCGCGGCAGGTCATGTGGGGCAGAGGCTCTACGCCCAGATCACGCTTGATTTTGCAGGCCAACAGGCTGCTGTCTGCGCGGGGACGGCCGATGGGGCAGTCCGCAATGGTCACGGCATCCGCGCCCGCGTCCCGCAGGGTCTGTACACCCTCCAAAAATCCCTCGCTGTCGTCATCCACCGGGGGGTCCAGCTCCACGGCAATGACGTGCTTGCCTGCATCCAGCTTCTCCCAGAGGGAGTTGGATACGTCCACTGCGGGCTTGGGCGGTTTTTTCGGGGCGGGAATGGTGAGCTTGGGCAGCGGCTCCTTCAATGCCTGTGCCGTCCGGGCGATGTGGTCCGGTGTGGTGCCGCAGCAGCCGCCCACGATGGTGGCTCCTGCTTGAATGATTTGAGCAATCTGACCGGCAAAGTAATCAGGCTGACCGCCGAACACCGTGCGGCGGCCCAATACGGTGGGATATCCGGCGTTGGGCATGACGGTCAAAGGCTTGTCACTCAGTTGCAGCGTTTTGATGTACTTGAGGAGATGGTGGGGCCCGGAGACACAGTTGAAGCCAACCGCGTCCACCTCGACCAGCGCCGCCGCGCGGCGGTACAGGTCGCTGCCCAAATAGCCCGCGCGGGTCAGCCCGTCATGGCCCACCGCAAAGGAGACCATCAGGAAAGCTTCCGGGCACTGTTCCTTCAGCCAGCAGGCCAGCTCCGGGATGCCCTGGTCATTGGACAGGGTCTCTACCAGAAAGTGGGTCACGCCCTGGGCCAGGAACCACTGGGCTTGCATCTGATAAACTTCTGCCGGAGTGCGGCTGTGATCCAAGGGTGCGGGACCCAGATCGGCAAACACATAAGCGTCGCAGGACTGAGCTGCCTGCAGTGCCAGACGGCTGCCCACCTCCACGATGTCACGGGCAATTTCGTCGTTCCCATCGGCTAAATCAGCACTGACGGCAAATGTATTGGTCTTGATGGCCTGGCATCCCGCCTGCAGATATGCGCGGTGGATGTGCAGGATTTCTTCCGGGCGATTCAAGTTGGCCCGCTCACAGCGTTCCTCCGCACGGCCGGGCTGAGCGGCGAACCAGGTGCCCATTGCACCGTCAAACAGCAGGGGTGCGCCCTGCGCCAAGTAAGTACGAATATCCATTATCCCAGGACCTTTCTGGCAATCTCCACCGACTGGCGGGCATCTTTCGCATAATAGTCAGCGCCCATCTGCTGAGCGAATTCCGGTGTGACCACTGCACCGCCCACGAAGGTGACTGGGGGATTGGGAAGGTCACGCAGTAAGTGTATGGTCTCCACCATGGCGGGCAGAGTAGTAGTCATCAGGGCGGACAGGCCCACAAGACCAACATTCTGTTCGGTGACGGCTTCTACAATGGTTTCCGGTGGTACATCACGGCCAAGATCCAGCACTTCGTAACCGTAGTTTTCCAGAACGGTTTTTACGATATTTTTGCCGATGTCGTGAATGTCGCCCTGCACAGTGGCGACGATTAGCTTGCCTTTCTTGATGGGGACGCTTCCCTTGTTGGCGATGGAGGTGCGAATGACCTCAAAGACCGCCTGAGCCGCCTGGGCCGCACTGAGCAGCTGGGGCAGGAACAGCTTGCCTGCCTCGTAGCCCTCGCCCACCTTGTCCAGGGCAGGAATTAGGTGGCCTTCCACCAGAGAAAGCTCACTCTCGGTAGAAAGTGCCTCTTTGGCCAGCTTTCCGGCCTCAGATCTCAAGCCGCGGATAATAGCATCGTCCAATGTTAGCGTTCCGGGGACCGCGGTAGTTTGGACGGCGGAAGTTTCCCCCGCGAAACGGGCCACATAGGCGCGGCACTCTTTGTCCTCGCCGGACAGCACACGGAACGCCGCCACCGCATCCATCATTTCCTTCTGGTTCGGGTTGATGATGGGCAGGGTCAGACCTGCATGCATGGCTTGGACCAGGAAATTCTGCGTAATCAGGGTGCGGTTTGGGAGACCGAAGGAGATGTTGGACACACCCAGCACCACCTGCAGACCCCGCCCCCCCCGAACCGTCCGCACGGCCTTCAAAGTTTCCAGAGAATGATCATGCTGGGCCGAAACCGTCAGAGTCAGGCAGTCGATCCACACATCCTCTTTGGGAATGCCATAGGATAGGGCCGCGTTCAGGATGCGTTGGGCAATGGCTACACGCCCCTGTGCTGTCTGGGGGATGCCGCCCTTGTCCAGAGTCAGGCCCACTACGGACGCGCCGTATTTCTTCACGATGGGCAGGATGCGGTCCAACACGTCCTGTTCGCCGTTGACTGAGTTCACGGCCGCCTTGCCGTTATAGATCCGCAGGCCGGCCTCCAGAGCATCGGGATTGGAAGAGTCCAGCTGCAGGGGCAGGGACACCGCGCTTTGCAGCTTCTTTACCACCCGGGGCAGCATGGCCACTTCGTCTACGCCGGGGTAGCCCACGTTCACGTCCAGAATGTCCGCGCCTGCGTCCTCCTGTTGGACGGCCACGTCCAGAATATAGTCCAAATCGTTTTCCAGCAAGGCCTGCTGGAAACGCTTTTTACCGGTGGGGTTGATACGCTCGCCGATGACTCGCACGCCATCCAGACGAACAGGCACAGGGGGCGTGCATACGAAGCCGGTTTCTTCATAGTGTCGGACGCCCGGCTTCTTTTGCGCCAAAGCGGCAGAGAGTTGACGGATGTATGCCGGAGAGGTGCCGCAGCAGCCGCCCACGATGGACACGCCTGCTTCCACGCACTTCATCACTGCCTGCGCAAAGTCCTCTGGACCCATGCTGTAGTGGCCGTCCACCGGATCGGGCAGACCGGCGTTGGGCTTGGCTATGACAGGAAGACGGGTGTTTTCGCACAGTTCCTTCAGCAGAGGAGTCAGCTGGTCGGGGCCAAGGGAACAATTCAGACCGATGGCATCGGCACCAAGTCCCTCCAGAGTGCGTGCCATGGATGCCACAGTGCAGCCGGTAAAGGTACGGCCCGATGCCTCAAAGGACATGGTGACGAATACAGGTAAATTGGTATTTTCTTTTGCGGCGAGCAGGGCGGCCTTAGTCTCGTAAAGATCTGTCATCGTTTCAATAACGATCAGATCGGCGCCGGCATTGGCGCCTGCCAGCATCATTTCGCGAAACAGCTCATAGGCTCGTTCAAAGGGAAGCGTTCCCATAGGTTCCAGCAGTTCGCCCAGAGGGCCCACGTCCAAAGCCACCCGGGCACCGGTGCCTGCCGTTGCCTTTTTGGCAATGGCCAAAGCGGCGGTGACGATCTCCTCTACGCTATGGCCGGTCTTGGCCAGCTTCAGGGCGTTGGCACCGAAGGTGTTGGTATAGATCACGCAGCTGCCCGCGTCGATGTATTCCCGGTGGATGGATTCCAGCAGCTCCGGTTGAGTCAGATTTAGCAGCTCCGGCTGTCCGCCGGGGGGAAGCCCCCGCTGCTGCAAAACGGTGCCCATGGCTCCGTCCAAAATCAAGATATTATCGTTAAACAGTTGCGTTTGCACAGTGTTTTCCTCCCTTTCGCAGGGTACAGGTTTCACGCATGGAGCAGTAAGCACAGCCCCGAATGCGTGCCATCTGGGGTCGGTCGGACAATCCGATGATCGCGGTCACGGACTTGGATGGATTGAGCAAAAAATGTTCCGTCACATGCAGTCCCAGCCGCCGCTGGGCGTCCAGAGCAGCACAGATCTTCGGCTGCAAAGCCAGGGGAAGATCCCCGTATCCGGGGCTGAAGCGGTCGGTGAGATAACGACCCGAAAATCGGTCTGACAGTTCTTCTTCTGCCCGGTCGCAGCCGGCTTCCACCCAGGCACTGCCGCAGGCGTCCAAAATCACGGCTTTGGCCATGTCACGGGCCTGTTCTGCCCGCAGAAGAGTTTCGAACTGCGCTCCCAGGGTACATGCCAGCAGCACGGCCTGATCACACGGTTTCAGCATTTTCTCGGCGCTGGTTCCCGGCAAGAGAATGTTTACCTCCGGCAGCAGAAACCCTGAGCCAGTCCGCTCAAGGGAACACACGCGATAGGTGTACCGGGGCTGCACAGCTGCCATTAGCTTGTTCGCCATGGCTGTCACATCAGCCCGAACAGTATCGTCCGCCGGAGCGCTTACGCCCAGATAGCGCAACGCTTCGTCTATATTTAGGTTCACGTATGTCCCTCCCTTCATGGAGATAATTTGATTGTATCACTTTAATGTGGGAAAGTATAGTGTGAATTCGAAAAAGATTAAGCAGGAGCAAACGTAAAATTTTGTATAGAGTGATTCTTGTACTTGGTAAAAGCCGTGTTCGCTCGATCACGGTACCTTTCGGGGTGACGTGATTTTTTTGTTTGGAGGAACGCAGAAGGAACCGTTGTGGAACCCCTTTGGAACAGGGTGCAGGTATAATTGAGTCATACTGGCAAGATTTTGATTGCTGAAAATTTTAGGAGGAATTCCATTATGTTATTTGAAACTGTTGCTAAGATCATTGCTGAGCGTACCAGCCGTGAGATTTCCGAAGTAAAGATGGAGAGTACCTTTGCGGAGCTGGGCATCGACTCTCTGGACACCGTTGAGATGATGATGCAGCTGGAGGATGCCATCGGCATCGAGATCGAGCTGGATCAGAAGGTCGAAACCGTTGGTGAGCTGGTCAAGTTCATCGAGAGCAAGCAGGGCTAAGCGATGATCAAGTCTGACATTTGCGAGCTGCTGGGGATTCAGTACCCCGTCTTCCAGGGCGGCATGGCCTGGATCGCCGACGGCAAGCTGGCCGCCGCCGTATCGGAAGGCGGCGGTCTGGGTATCGTGGCAGCCGGTAATGCCCCCGGCAGCTATGTGCGGGAGCAGATCCGGATCGCGCGCACTCTGACAAAGAAGCCCATCGGTGTGAACATCATGCTGATGAGTCCTTTCGCAGATGAAGTGGCTCAGGTAGTGATCGAAGAGGGTGTGGAAGTGGTCACCACCGGTGCCGGCAACCCTTCGAAATATATGGAAAGCTGGAAAGCGGCCGGGATCAAGGTGATCCCTGTGGTTGCTTCCGTGGCCATGGCAAAGCTGATGACCCGTTTGGGTGCATCGGCGGTGATCGCGGAAGGCGGCGAAAGCGGCGGCCATGTGGGCGAGTTGACCACCATGGTGCTGGTGCCCCAGATCTGTGATGCCACGAACCTGCCCGTTGTTGCCGCAGGCGGTATTGCCGACGGCCGCGGTGTTGCTGCAGCTTTCATGCTGGGCGCGTGTGCCGTGCAGATGGGCACGCGCTTTTTGTGCGCAGAAGAGTGTACCATTCATCCCACCTATCGGGAGAAGATTCTCAGCGCCACCGATCTCTGTACAACGGTTACCGGTAAGCGTTTGGGACACCCTGTGCGAAGCCTGCGCACCCAGTTCGCCCGGGATTATACCAAGGCTGAGTACGGCGGTATGCCCGACGATGAGCTGGAGGCTTTGGGCAACGGTGTGCTGCGCCTTGCTGTGCAGGAAGGCGACCTGAAAAAAGGCTGTTTTCTGTCCGGTCAGGTCGCTGCCATGGTCAAGAAGGTGCAGCCTGCCGCCGAAATCATCAAAGAAGTCATGGATGAGGCTGAGCCCATCCTGTTGGGAGCATCAAAATGGGTAAAGTAGCATTTGTTTTTTCCGGTCAGGGTGACCAGTTCCCCGGAAT
>CAZDXX010000084.1:0-6837 GCA_964509595.1 uncultured Oscillospiraceae bacterium | reverse complement strand
ATTATGCTGGAGCACCTATAGCCTCTCGGGTTTATGACCCGAGGGGCTTTTTTCACTTTATAGGAAATTGCTCCATTCGGGAGGAAAAAGAAAAAGCCCTGCGCGCGGCGCAGGGCAAAAAGGGACCAGACGAGACAGGGATCAGAAGAAAAAGAGATCTGAAACAGGCTCGTCACAATCAAAAATATCTTCATTAAGGAAGTAGTCCAAGTCGAGGAGTTCGTCGAGGGACATATTGCGGATATCATCGGCGGAAAGACCATCAGGGGGATTTTTAATATACTGCATGCGCAGGAGAACGGGATCTTTGGCCAAGAGAAGCACCTCCAATTCTATGACGGTTATGGGAATATAATAGCACAGAAAGTTGGGGGTGCAAAGAGGGCAAAGCCAGCGGGTGAGCAAGACGGTGTTTTCGTTTAGCTTTTTCAAAGAGTTCTTCAAGGGAAACTCTATGGTATTTATAAAAAAGGTCGCAAACCGCCATGGTGGAACCGCAATGAGGGCAGGCAATAGGATCGTAGCCGAAGGCAGAAAGGATGGCAAGGCGCCAACGGGAGAACGAACGGAAAGCGCGTTGTTTTTCTAAAGGGATGGCTCTGCGAATACGGGAGTCGGATTGACGGTGGCGAGCATAGAGGCCGTAGTATCGGATCATCTTGAAATGTTTTTCAGGGATGTGGCGGATCAATCTTTTGATAAAGTCCATGGAAGGAATGGTTTCGTAGACAAGACGGCCATCTTCGTGTCTGTTGTAATGGAACGTGACGGTATCGGCATCCTTGTCGTAGGAGTCAATGCGGGAAGTAGCAATGACCGGGCGGCCGAGATAACGACCGATGTATTTGAGGATAGCAGAAGAGGAGCATTTACTGCTTTTGGCATAAACGTAGAAACCGTTTTGTGTGTTTCGGTAAATGGCGGCTTTTACGTGCTTGAATTCAAGGGGGAGTTTTTCTTGAAGTAGGTTCAAAAGGACAGTTTGGAAAGCTTTGCGCAGGAAGGTATAGTTGAAATGAGGAACAGAGCGCCAAAGGCCAAACTTATCAATGCCGCCTTCAGAAACAAGGCAATGGATGTGGGGGTTCCATTTGAGGTCGCGGCCAAAGGTGTGAAGGACACAAATGAAACCCGGGACGAAATGGCGAGAGTGGTTGAGGTCGAAAAAGAGACGAGAGAACACCTGATTAACGGCAGAAAAGAGCAAATTCAAAAGAGATCTGTCGATCAGGAAAAAAGGGCGCAATTCTTGAGCGATGGTGAAGACGCAGTGGCGATGGGGAGCAGCGATAAGTTTGAAGGACATAGCTGTAGTTCGCTTGATGGAGTAGAGGGCACCGCAGGTAGGACAAAATCTGCTGCGGCATCTGAACGGGACGAACTTGGTATGTGCACACTTTGGGCAACAATAAAGCGCTCCGCCGAAAGAAGGATCGCCGCAGTGGATCATCTTTTCGATGTTTTCCATTTCAACATCGCGAGGATGGCAAGTATATTCAATTTCTTCGTAATGGTCGCAAAAGATCTCTTGTAACACATTCATGGATAAATTATACCACAAAACAGAACAAAAAAGCCCGGCAGAACAGCTCTGTACAGAGCGTCCACCGGACTTTCGATACCGTCACCCCTCAAAGATTGAGGGGTCGGGGGTGTTGATGTGTCGAAGACACTTTTTTATTGCCTGGAAAACGAAGGGGCCCGGTTTGTTCACAAAACATTTACGTTGATTTCATCTTTGTTTCAGTTTAGCAGTGTAAGATGCTACATGGCATTCCATGCCAACAAAGGAGGATGTTTTCGTGATTGAGGTACAGAACCTTGTGAAGCGCTATGGTAACCGCACAGCGGTAGACCATCTGAGCTTTACGGTGGAAACCGGCCAGGTCTATGGCTTTTTAGGACCTAACGGTGCAGGTAAGTCCACCACGATGAATATGATGACCGGCTATTTGGCTCCTACGGAGGGATCCATTCTGGTGGACGGCCACAGCCTGACGGATGACCCGATGGAGGCAAAACGCCGCATCGGTTATCTGCCTGAACTGCCGCCTCTGTATACCGACATGACCGTGGAGGAATATCTGGCTTTTGCTGCCGAGTTGAAAAAGGTTCCCAAGAAGGAACGGGAAAATCAGATTGATCAGGTTATGGAGATGACCTGGTTGACCGATGTACGCACCCGCCTGATCCGTAACCTGTCCAAAGGCTATCGTCAGCGTGTGGGGCTGGCGCAGGCGCTGATTGGCTTCCCCGAGATCCTGATCCTGGACGAGCCTACTGTTGGCTTGGATCCCAAGCAGATCATTGAGATCCGTGCGCTGATCCGCGAGCTGGCCAAGAAGCACACCATTATCATCAGCTCCCACATTCTGTCCGAAATCCAAGAGGTCTGTGACCATATCCTGATCATCCATCACGGCAAGATGATGGCCAGCGGAACTCCCGCTGAACTGGAGCGCGAACTGGCTGGCCCGTCTGCACTGGAAGTGACCGTCAAGGGTACCACAGAGCAGGCAAAGGCAGTTTTAGACGGTCTGTCCGGCGTGACTCGGCTGACCGAAAAGGCGACCGGGGAAGCAGGCACTGCCTGCGTGGAACTGGAGTATGAGGCTGACGTGCGTGAGGCGGTGTTCCGCGCTTGCGCCGCGCAAGATCTGCCCATCCTGGGTATGAGCCGAAGCGGATTGACTCTGGAAGAGATCTTCCTGAAACTGACTGGTGACGATGCGGTTGCATTGGTTCCGGAAGCATCCGAAGCTGAGAAGGAACAGGAGACAGAGGAGACTATATCCGAGCAGGAGTCTGCTGATGAGGAGGTGAGTGTGGAATGAAAGCGATTTATAAGCGTGAGCTTCGTTCCTACTTCAACTCGATGGTGGGCTACGTTTTCATTGCAGCGCTCATATTCTTTGTTGGTATCTTCTTCTTTGCCAACAATCTTTTTTCCGGTTATCCGAAGTTTTCCGCAACCTTGGGCAACGTTCTGCTCATCCTGATCATCTGCATCGCCATCCTGACCATGAAGTCAATGGCCGAGGAGCGGCGCAGCCGTACCGACCAAATGCTGTTGACCTACCCGGTATCTCTGGGCAGCGTGGTCATAGGCAAGTATCTGGCTATGGTCACCGTGTTTATCATTCCGGTGGCACTGTTCTGCCTCTGTCCGCTGATCATCGAGGCCACCGGAACTGCCTATCTGGCCCAGGATTACGCATCTTTGTTGGCGTTCTTCCTGCTGGGATGTATGTACATCGCCGTGGGTATGTTTATCTCTTCCTTGACAGAAAGTCAGATCATTGCCGCAGTGGGTACCTTCGGAGCACTGCTGGTACTCTATTTCTGGAGCGATTTGGTCAGCTTCCTGCCGGATGCCGTTGGAAGTGTGCTGGGCACGTTTGCGCCCACTGATGCGTTCTATAACTTCGTCGATCTGAATGTGTTTGATGTGAGCGCTTTGGTGCTGTATCTGTCTTTGACGGCCTTCTTTGTGTTCCTGACCGTGCAGGTGCTGCGTCGTAAGCGCGGCGCCCAGACCGCAGTTCTGAGTGTCATTGTTCTGGCTATCGTGGTCGTGGTGAACCTGATTATGGGTCAGGTGCCAACCAACTACAAGGAGTTGGATATCAGCGACAACAAGATCTACACCGTCTCTGACGAGGCACTGGAATATCTGGGGACGCTGGAAGAAGAGGTGGAGATTATCGTGTTTGCCACCGAGGAGGAGCTGGATTTTGCTGTTAGCAATACTTCCGGTACACAGGTGAATATCTCTCTGTCCCGCTATCTGAACAGCTATGCTGCGAAGTCGAACAAAATCTCTTTGCGCTATGTGGATACCGTGGCACATCCCACTACGGCTGCGGAGTATGACACGACCTCTGACACCATCGTGGTGCGTTGCGAAGCCACCGGTAAGCAGAAGGTTCTGTCGTTCTACGACCTGATTCCCTATGATGTGACATATATGATGTACTATTCTACGTTTGTGGCTACCGGCTTTGACGGTGACGGTGCCCTGACTTCCGCCATCGACAACGTGACCAACGAAAGCAACCGTAAATTCTATCAGATGACCGGCCATTCTGAGACCGAGCTGGGTGAAACTGCAGCCAATGCCATTGATAAGGTCAACGTGGAGTTGGGAAGCATCAATTTGCTGAAGGAAGCCATCCCTGAGGACTGTGATCTGCTGATCGCCAACGCGCCAACTGTCGATTTGGCCGATGACGAGCTGGTTATTCTGCAGGAATATCTGGCATCTGGTGGACAGGTCATGGCGCTGTTGAGCGGCCGCATTGAGCTGCCCAATTGGAATGCACTGTTGGCCGAGTATGGCCTGCAGATGGAGTATGGATTGATTATGGACGGCCAGCGCAATTACAGCCAAATGTCCGGCGACGGCCTGTTCGTCATCGATCCTGTCCTGAGTACCTCGAGCTCCGTGACGGAAGATATCAGCGATAACTCTCAGGCTCTGCTGATGTACCCCGGCGGTATGACTCAAATCGATCCCGCCCGCGATACCATCACCGTGACGCCCTTTATGACAACTTCTTCGGAGGGTTACCTCTATGCGGGTGAAGGCCAGGATCTGGTGCAGGGCCAGTACGTGCTGGGCGCCGTGGCAGAAGAGGGTGAAAGCCGCCTGATTGCCATCAGCTCGGAATATATGGTGGAGGAAGGCCTGCTGACGGCCTATTCCGGCATGTCCAACCTGAGCATCTTCATGCAAGCAGCCACCGATTCCTTTGAGGATGTGTCCGACATCACCATCCCCACCAAGAGCCTGACTACCACGCACAACTTGGTCAGCAACGTGGGCATGTGGGGCATCGCCTATGTGATCTTCATCCCTCTGATCGTGCTGGTAGGTGGTCTCATCTACTGGATCAAGCGGAGGAAACAGTAATGAAAAAGCAAACAAAACAGCTGGTCGTCCTTGCCGTCATTTTGGTAGCGGTGATTGCTGTCTATGTCGGCCTGCGCACATGGAACAACACCCGGGAAGAAAAAGAGTCTGCGGTGGATGAACCGCAGACTCTGGCAGGACTGGTGGATCTGACGCAGTTGTCCTATGCAACGGAAGACGGTACCCGGCTGACTTTCCACAAAAAAGGAGAAAACTGGGTCAGCAGCGACGAGCCGGATCTGCCTCTGGTGCAGGAGAGTATCAGCGAGATGGAGGAGCTGTTCTGCGGCCTGTCCTACGAACGTGCACTGGAAGAGCACGACGAGCTGACCGTTTACGGTCTGAGTCCGGCGGTACGCACCGTGATCGGTACCGATGCTAACGGGAACACCTGCACGATCCTGCTGGGAAACGAGATTGACTATGAGGACATCTTCTATGCAATGGTGGATGGTCGTGATGTGGTCTATACCGTTTCCGGAGAGCTCTATAATGCAATTAGCATCGGCCTGATGGATCTGGCAGAAGTGGAGACCTTGACTGAGTTCAGCGAGGAGACCGTGAAGTCGATCTCTCTGGTGACGGCAGAAGGCGGGCTGGTGCTGAACAAGCTGACCGAGAAGAAGCAGCAGATTCAAGAGCAGGACACCGGCGAGGTGGACGAAAACGGCGAAGCAATTATGGAAGAGGTCGTGGTGACCGAGGAGATCTATCACTGGTTTTTGGCAGACGGGACAGAAATCCCTGATGGCAATGGCACTCTGGTTGGTGTGCTGGACGAGCTGTCTGCACTGAATTTCTCCGGTGTGTATGCATTCCGCCCCACGGATGAAGAATTGGCAGTAATCGGTTTGGATGACACCGCCACCAAGCTGACTGTGGAAGGTGTGGACGGTACTGTGTTAAAGCTGATACTGGGTATCCCTGACGAGTCCGGGGATAGCCGCTATGCGCGTTTGGACGGTTCCGACCGGATCCATTTGCTGCCGGTCTCTGATGTGGATGGGCTACTGGCCATGACGGCGGAGGCCCTGGCTGAAGAACCTACAGCGGAAGAATGACCAAATAAATAACATGAGGCTGTATCCATTTGCGGATACAGCCTCATGTCATTTGTCAGAACAACGCTTCGTGATTTTCACGGTATTCTTTACGAGTCAGGTGCAGATAAAATTCCTGAAGGGTAGATGCAACGCCGAACAGGACGACAAAGCAGCAGTACGCAGAGGCAAAGGGAAGGGCCAGGAAATAGGGCGTTGCAAACACCAACAGGCCGCTGACCTTGTTCATCTTGGTGTGCAGGGAAGCAAAACGATGGAACTTTAAGGCTGCAGTGGTGTAGGAAGCAATGCGCAGGACGACAATGCTGCCCAGTACATACCAGAACCAGACGGGTACGATCTTCCACAGAGTGTGCAGAATTTTAATGATCATGACGATGTAGAAGAACAGGTCGGCAATACTATCCAGCCTGGAGCCAAATTCTGTGATACTGTTGGTCTTGCGGGCCACCCAGCCGTCCAGAAAGTCACTGATTCCGCAGATAGTGTAGACGATAAAGAACGTCAGTGAGAGCGGAGCAGTGAAAATCATGAAAACAGTGCCGATGATTCGCACGGATGTGATGCAGTTGGCCGGATTTATGATGTTTTTTGGAAGTGCGCGTTTCAACGTAAGGACCTCTCTTTATAATTGGTATACGCTATCTGAAAATCAAATAATGATGCCGTTGCAGTGGTCGATTTCGTGCTGGATGATCTGAGCCGTCCAGCCGGTAAATGTCTTGAAACGGACCTGGAATTGTTCATTCTGGTATTGTACCTTGATGGACTTCCAACGCCTGGCCTTGCGGGTGCCGGTCAGGGACAGGCAGCCTTACTCCGCTTCATAGGGATCGGAGCGTTTAATAACCTCCGGATTATACA
>CAZDXX010000083.1:0-6854 GCA_964509595.1 uncultured Oscillospiraceae bacterium | reverse complement strand
CTCCGGCACCGGCTCTTCTTCCACCACTACCAATCCGGACGGCTCCACCACAACAACGGTGACGAACAAGGTCACCGGCGAAGTGACCGAAACCACCAAGACCGCCGACGGTGTGTCCGGCACCGTCAAGACCGATGCCGCCGGCAATGTGACTGAGATTTCGGTTGAGGTTCCCGCAAAGGCCGCCGAAAGCGGTGAGATCGTAACCCTTCCTGTTGAAGTCCCTGTTGTCGACAACAGCAATGATGCGGTCATGATCGAGATCTCTATCCCCGATGCCGGCGCAAAGGTCGAGATCCCTGTCTCCAATGCAACTTCCGGAACCGTGGCGGTGATCGTCCATGCGGACGGCACAGAAGAGATCGTCCAGACCAGTGTCGTAACGCAAAACGGTGTGGCTCTGCTGCTGGAAGAAGATGCTCAGTTGAAAATCGTGGACAACAGCAAGTCCTTTACGGACACCAAGGATGACGACTGGTTCGAAAGCGCAGTGGACTTTGTTTCCGCACGCGGCATCATGACCGGAAATACCTCAACCACCTTCTCCCCCGGCACAGACTGCACCCGCGCCATGATCTGGACCATGCTGGCCCGTCTGAACGGCGTGGACACTTCGGTGGGTGAAACCTGGTGGAGTGTCGGCAAGCAGTGGGCTATGGATAACGGTATCTCCGATGGCTCTTTGTCCGATCAGTCGATCACCCGCGAACAGCTGGTCACCATGCTGTACCGTTATGTCGGCAATCCCGAAGCGAACGGCACAGTTGACACCTTTACCGACGCGAATCAAATCAGTACCTGGTCGCTGGATGCCATGCAGTGGGCCGTAGAAAGCGGCATCCTTCAGGGTTCGAACAACGCTCTGAACCCCCTTGGCACCGCCTCCCGCGCCGAGGTCGCACAGATTCTGATGAACTTCTGCAACTATCTCGTCCTGTAAGGATCCATAGAATCAGGGTGCCGCGCTCCCGTGGGGGAGCGCGGCACTTTTTGTATATAGAAAAAGAGCGCCGTTCGTTTTGAACGGCGCTCTCTGCGAGATTGCTATTTACTTCAAATGCATAGGAGGCTTTTCGGGGTTGGTGCGTCGGGCACTGGTCTTGCCTTCGGGCTTGATCTCGCCGGCCTTGGTCAGTGCATTCTTTGTCATGACAGGGCCAACCAATTCGTAGACCAGAACAGCGAACAGAACAACGTTACGTACCAAATCGCCGCCCATAAGCTCACTGGCAGTCAGAGCCATACCCAGAGCCACACCGGCCTGGGGCAGCAGAGTGATGCCCAGATGCTTGGTGATTTTCTCGCTGCAGTGGGTCATAGCACAGCTCAGATAAGCGCCGGAACACTTACCCAGAGAACGGAAGATAATGTAAATCACGCCGATCATCAGGATCAGAGGATTGCTCAGGATGTTCAGATCCAGCTCTGCGCCGGAAATGACGAAGAACAGAATGTTCAGGGGAACAGACCAGCTTTCCACACGCTCCATTAATTCTTCCGAGAAGTCGCAGATATTGCAGAAAACGGTTCCGGTCATCATGCACACCAGCAGCAGGGAGAATCCGCAGTGGATGCCGCCGATCTCAAATTTGATCATGGACAGGCCTACGGTCAGCAAAACGAAGGCCACAGAGATGGACAGACGCTTGCTGCGGGAGTGGAAGAACCGCTCCACCCAGTGCAGCAGAACACCCATAACTGCGCCCAGGACCAAAGACAGGACGATCTCGATAACGGGCTCCAGAACAATGCTGGCCACGCTGGCGGAGCCCTGCTCCATAGCCTTGGCAATGCCAAAGGAGGCGGAGAACAGTACCAGACCCACAGCATCGTCGATAGCGACCACCAACAACAGCAGCTTGGTCAGCGGGCCGTCAGCTTTGTACTGGCGAACGACCATCAAAGTAGCTGCAGGCGCAGTAGCGGCGGCAATTGCACCCAGAGTAATGGCAACAGGGATGGAGATCAGGTCAGGCTTGATGAAATGCAGCGCGACCAGAGCAATATCCACCACTGCGGTGGTGATAACAGCCTGCAGGATACCGATCACAATGGCCTGTTTGCCCATGCTCTTCAACTGGGACAAACGGAACTCGTTGCCGATGGTAAATGCGATAAAGCCCAGGGCAGCCTGGGTCACGAGGTTGAATGCCTCAACGGCCTCCAAGCTGTTAAACCCCAAACCGGTGATGCCCAAACGCCCGATACAGAACGGGCCCAGAATCAGGCCTGCAACCAGATAAGCGGTGACCGCAGGCAGAGATACCTTTTTGGCCAAACGTGACATCAGCAAGCCGCCGATCATGGCAACTGCTAACGTAATCAAAAACTCCATATACCCATCCTCCATTGCGGCTCAATTCGAATTGCGGCGGTTGAGTCAGCTTTTTATTCATAGAAATGCAGCCATTATCATATCACTTAAGCATTTTTTCCTCAACTGTTATCTTTGCCAAATTATTGCGCCGATAAATCTTTTCTTCCGTCTTTTTTTGCTCCGAGTATCCCACTTCCCTCTCGGCAGAGTGAAGATATATCAGCCCTTTTTTATTCGACATTTTTTCCCTTTTGCCCATTGCGTTCCCACTACGGACCGTCTATAATTATCAGCGTGTGTGCATTTCTGCGCAAAAGAAAAGAAGAGAAGAAATTGTAAAGGTGAAATTGAAATGAAGACGTTTTATCCCAGTTTGATTTCCTGCATGAAATCCTATTCCAAGGGACAGTTCGTCAAGGACGTGATCTCCGGTATCATCGTTGCCATCATCGCCCTTCCTCTGTCCATCGCATTGGCCATTGCTTCCGGCGTAGGCCCTGCAGTTGGTCTGTATACCGCTATCGTGGCCGGTTTCCTGGTGTCTCTGCTGGGCGGCAGCCGCGTGCAGATCACCGGACCCACCGCCGCGTTTGCTACTATCGTCGCCGGCATTGTAGCCACTCAAGGCGTGGATGGTCTGGCCATCGCCACCATCATGGCAGGTATCATCCTGATCCTGATGGGTGTGTTTAAGCTGGGCGGCCTGATCAAGTTCATTCCCTATACCATTACCACCGGCTTTACTTCCGGTATCGCAGTTACCATTCTGATCGGTCAGCTGAAGGACTTCTTCGGTCTGACCTTCCAGAATTCCCCCGTTGAAACCATGGAGAAGCTGGAGGCAGTTATCCTCAACTTCGGCACCTTCAACATCTGGGCCCTGGTCATCGGCGTTCTGGCTCTGGCCATTCTGATTGGCCTGCCCAAGCTGCTGCCCAAGGTGCCCGCTTCCCTGATCGCCGTTGTCGTGTGCGCTCTGGTGGTCAAGCTGTTTGACATTCCCGTCAACACCATCGGTACCCTGTACCCCGACATCACCTCCGCTCCTCCCCAGCTGACTCTGCCCACGGGCATCACCTGGGACAAAATCGTTTCTTTGATTCCCAACGCCTTTACCATTGCCGTGTTGGCCGGCGTGGAATCCCTGCTGTCTGCTGTTGTGGCTGACGGTATGATCGGCAGCCGCCACAACTCCAACACTGAGCTGATCGCTCAGGGTGTCGGCAACATCGGTTCCGCCCTGTTCGGCGGCATCCCCGCCACCGGCGCCATCGCACGTACTGCCGCCAACATCAAGAACGGCGGCCGCACTCCCATCTCCGGCATCATCCACGCCTTGCTCCTTCTGGCCATGCTGGTCGTCCTGATGCCCTATGCCAAGCTGATCCCCATGCCTGCTATTGCCGCGATCCTGTTTCAGGTGGCTTACAACATGAGTGAGTGGCGTGAATTCGTGGCCATTGTCAAGACCTCTCCCAAGAGCGATACTCTGGTTCTGGTCGCCACCTTCCTGCTGACCGTGATCTTCGACCTGGTGGTCGCCATTGTGGTGGGAATCATCCTGGCCACCATCCTGTTCATGAAGCGCATGAGCGATGAAACCAACGTACGTGGCTGGACTCCCATTGATGAAAATACCGACCCCGACCGCATCGGCCTGAAGCATATTCCCGCTGACACCATGGTTTATGAGATCACCGGCCCCATCTTCTTTGGCGCTTCCGATAAGATTTCCGACATCTTTGCTGAGGCTCATAAAAAAGTGGTGATCCTGCGTATGCGCAGCGTTCCCGCTATCGATGCCACCGGCATTCACTCCTTTGAGACCATCATCAAAACCTGCCGCAAGAAGGGCATTACCCTGATTATCTCCCACGCAAACGAGCAGCCCATGAAGGTCTTCGAAAAATCCGGCATGATCGAAGAGATCGGCAGAGAAAACTTCTGCTCCAGTATCGATGCCGCTTTGGAGCGTGCCAAATCCATCACCGAAGGATGATCCTGAAGGAAACCCCTGCCATCCCGGCAGGGGTTTTTCATTGCCATCTCATGGAAAACCTGATACAATGTATGCAATACGTTTTTACCCGGTGAGGGGGAATTCTAATCGATAAGAATCGTCAGCTGTCTCAATATATCATCGGCCTGCTGATTTTAGCACTGGGCGCAGTGCTGCTGAAAAAAGCGGCGTTGGGCATGACTCCTATTCTCTCCATCCCCGCCGCTGTATCTACGGTCACACCATTATCTCTTGGAACCACTACCATGCTGTTCCACATGATTTGTTGGATCGGCATTCTCATTCTTCAGCACAAAATCGACCTGAAGACCATCCTCATCATCCCACTGGCTATCGTCTTTGGATGGATCGTGGATAGCTACATGCTCCTGCTGAACTTCGGAGAAATGGCTGTATGGGTGCGTGTCGTTGTCAATCTGTGCGGAATCACATTTACCGCTTTGGGTATTGTCACCATCGTAGGCTGTCAGGGAATTCTTCCTGCCCCCGACGCATTTCTACGCACCGTCAATGTGAAATATAACATTCCACTGTCCAAGGTCAAAATGGCCGGCGATGCTATTTGGGTCGTCACTGCCATTTTGATCGACCTGATTTTCTCCCATAAATTGTTCCTGTCCGTCGGCGTTGGCACCATTTTATCCGTCCTGCTGTGCGGACGGTTGGTGGGCGTGTTCGGCAAATATCTACCCTGGCTCGATATCAAGAGGAAAGAAGGATAACTGTATGGATCTCAATCATCAAGTCGCTATCATTACCGGTGCCGGTCTGGGTATGGGCCGCGCCATTGCCGTGAAGTTGGCTCAGTGCGGTGCCGCCGTGCTGGTCAGTGATAAAAACGAAGCGAGCGCCATTGAAACCGCCCAGCTCATTACAGAGGCAGGCGGCAAAGCCGCCGCCGTTCAGGCTGACGTCACCAAGGTAGACGATATTGTGAATATGTTCGATGTATGCGAAGCCACGCTGGGGAAAGCTGACATTCTGGTCGCTAACGCCGGTGTATCCTTCAAATGCCCCATCACGGAAGTGACCGAGGAGTTTTACTACACAGTCTATGACATCAACGCCAAGGGTACTCTGTTCAGCTTAAAAGAGGCCGGACTGCGCCTGAATGACGGCGGACGCATCGTGGTCATCTCCTCCTGCAGCGCACGCTTCCCTGAGATGGGAATGGCTGCCTACAGCTCCTCCAAGGCCGCGACCCAGCTGATGGTGGAAGTGGCCGCATTGGAATTTGCCCCTCGCAAGATCACGGTCAACTCCATCCAGCCCGGTCTGACCGGTACCCCCACCATGCTGAAATACGCTCCGGCACAGTTTGTTCAGAGCTGCGCCGATAAGACGCCTCTTGGCCGACTGGGCATGCCGGAGGATATTGCCGAGGTGGCCGCATTCCTGTGCAGCAAGGAATCCCAGTGGATCTCCGGCCAGCACATTCTGGCCAGCGGTGGCCTGATGGCACCCAATTAAAAATCAGCTATACTGAAACGCAAGAAACGGGAGCAGCTTTTGCTGCTCCCGTTTCACTTTCATGGTTTTAATCATCCTTGTCAAAAGACAACAGTGCGCCGGTCTCGGCGTGGATCTCGTATTCGTACTCCCAACGGCCATAGCGGAACTGCACATCGTACTCCGGAACACCGTCATCCGCATCATATTCCACACGCAGCCAGGTAACATCATCCGCGCTGACACCTGCATATTCCAGTGCAATGGCCTGCGCCTGTTCCTTCGTCAGGAGAGCCGCACTCTCAGGTTCCTGGGATACGGTATTTTGCGGACGCTCAGGCAGGTCCTCCTTCGGAACAGGGGCCGGGGTGATTCGGACTTCGCCTTCTATCGTATCTTCAATCACATCCAAACGCTGCTCCACAGCATCCTCAACAACATCCAGTTTCGCATCCAAAGCTTGTGAATCACAGGCTGTGAGAAGCAGTGTCAGCAACACCATAAACATCAGCGCGGTAGAAATTCTTTGTTTCATCTCGGTCCCTCCTTTTCATAAAAATCACAAAAACGGGAGCAGCATTCGTGAAGCCACTCCCGTTTTTACATGAATTTACTTAAACTGCTCGATCAGCTCTTCCACCTTGCCCATGCATCCACCGCAGTGAGTGCTTGCACCGGTAGCAGCCTGAACGGCCTCAAGAGTGGTATTACCGGCCTCAACAGCCGCCTTGATGTCGCCTACGGTCACGCCGCCGCAGAAGCATACAGTCTCATTCAGATCCATGATTCATTTCCTCCTTAGCCGAAATAACGATCGTGCAGACCCTTCAGAGCCTTGCCATGGCGGGCCTCGTCGCGAGCCATCTCATGCACAGTGTCGTGGATGGCATCCAGATTATTCTTCTTAGCGCAGGTGGCCAGTTCAACCTTGCCTGCGGTAGCACCAAATTCGCAGTCCACACGCCAAGCCAGATTAGCCTTGGTGTCAGCCTTCATGTTGGGCTCCAGTTCCTCGCCCAGCAGCTCAGCAAACTTAGCAGCATGCTCAGCCTCTTCCCAGGCTGCCTT
>CAZDXX010000082.1:0-6885 GCA_964509595.1 uncultured Oscillospiraceae bacterium | reverse complement strand
GTTCTGGTTCAATTTCTGGGTATCTGCCCCTTCTTGGGCGTTTCTAAGAAGATGGACACTGCCCTGGGCATGGGCATGGCTGTCACCTTCGTTATGGGTCTGGCCTCTCTCTGTACCTGGGCCGTCAATAAATTTCTGCTGATTCCCTTCGGTCTGGACAGCTATCTGCAGACCGTGGCTTTTATTTTGGTCATTGCCGCACTGGTTCAGTTCGTGGAGATGTTCCTGAAAAAAGCAATGCCTGCTCTGTATACTGCTCTAGGCATCTATCTGCCTTTGATCACTACCAACTGTGCCGTTTTAGGCGTTGCCCTGCTGAACACACAGAAGGGTTACGGCGCCTTAATGTCTACCGCCTATGGCGTGTTCGGCGGTCTGGGCTTCACTCTGGCCATCGTACTCTTTGCCTCCGTGCGTGAACGTTTGGAGTTCGCTGAGTATCCCAAGGCCTTTGAGGGGTTCCCCATCGCACTTGTAACCGCCGGCCTGCTGGCTATGGCCTTCATGGGTTTCTCCGGTCTGAATCTGCCCTTGAACTAAGAAAGGACGGTAGCAGATGATTCTTGTTTTGAAAGCGATCGGAATTACGATTGCCATTCTTGGTGGTCTGGGCCTGGTTTTTGGTTTTATCCTTGCCATTTCCTCCAAACTATTTGCTGTCGAAGAAGACCCACGCAAAGAGCTGTTGATGGAAATCATGCCCGGTGCCAATTGTGGAGCCTGCGGTTTCGCCGGCTGCTCCGCCTATGCCGATGCTGTGATTGAAGGGACTACCGTTGTTGGTGCCTGCCCCGTAGGCGGCACAACTCTGGCTCAAAAAATGGGCTCGATCATGGGTGTCACCAACATCGGTGCTTCGGTTCGCCAGGTAGCCATAGTTCGCTGCAGCGGAAGCGGCATCAATCGCAACCGCTACAATTACGAAGGTATCCAAACCTGTCTGGCTGCCAGCCGCATGTCTGCAGGCGGTCCCCTGGCCTGTCGCTTTGGCTGCCTGGGTTACGGTTCCTGCATGAACTTGTGTGATTTTGGCGCAATTTCCATTGAAAACGGCGCAGCTAAGATTGACACAGAAACGTGTGTGGGTTGCCTGAAGTGTATCAACGCCTGCCCCCGTAACCTGATTACTGTTGTTCCATATGGCTCCGAGATTGTGCTCCAATGCTCGTCCCGTGACAAAGGCGTGCTTACCCGCAGTGCATGTGAAAATGGTTGTATCGGTTGTGGCTTGTGTGCCAAAGCCTGCCCCAATGAGGCAATTACTGTAACAGATAACCTGGCTTCCATCGACTATAACAAATGCACCTCCTGCGGCACTTGCATTGAAAAGTGCCCCCAGAAATTGATTCGCCGTACCAGCGAAGACCGCAAAGTCGAAGAAGGCACTCCTTTCCTGCTTCCCCATCAATGATGCCTCGAAAAACCACCGATTTTTTCCGGTGGTTTTTCTTGCCTTTTTTTGCAACGCAAAAGTTCCCGAACCAAGTCGAAATGGTTCGGGAACTTTTTAACTGCAAATATTACTTTTTTTAGAAATCGTCCAAGCTGTCCAACCGGCAAACAAGCCTACTAGAACCCCCACTATTACATCACTGGGATAATGTACACCTACATGCAGCCTGGAGTATCCCATGAGTACAGCTGCAAGCAATGCCGCCCATTTCATCCACTTCCGTGGCGCAGCATGCCAAATCGCAGAAGCAAACGCGAACGCGCAGGTGGTATGCCCCGACGGAAAGGAGTTTGGGTCAGACTCGTCAATCAAAGGGATCAATCCTGCTACGTCCAGCCAAGGCCGAGGACGAGCAACTAAATGCTTTAAAATCAAGTTTGTACAAACAAAGCCAACTGCAAGTGCAAGTAGCGCAGTAACACCTGTTTTTCTCGTTTTCTTAAAGCAAAGCATCAATAATGCCAAAACAATAAACAACATTCCGGCATTGCCTAGGGTCGTATAAAAGCCGACGACGACATCCTGCACCGCCCCGCGCATATGAGCCTGAATCCACAGCAAAATCCCGCCATCCAGCGAATAAAACCACTTCAACACAATCTATTTTACTTAGCCGTTTCCCAAGTGCAGCTCTCGATCGTACCATTGGAAAATTCCAAATGCGTCGTCTTTATAATATGTGTTTTTCCGATACGAATTTCCTGCGTTCCAACTTCATTCGTAACAAGATTGCTTACATTGGCCTCGATGGTAAAGCAGATATCTATCAAACCAGCCTCCACAGCAGCCGCTTCGTCAATCAAGTCAACTTCACCAGTATAGATTCTGTTATATGTGGTGGGTTCTGTCCAATAATCCACCACATAACCATCCAGCATTTTTCCATCGGCCATGAGTTGGTCTTTCTTTCCAGCCGCAGAATCCACATATTCAGCAATTTGCTCAACTATTGCTTCCTCCTGTGCCGTTGCGCGCACAGTGTACGTCACTTTTGTCGAAGATACTGTAAAACTTTCGTCATTCCCCAACAGCTTTACACCTAAAACCGCAACTACGGCAATAATTAAAACAATCACCAGAAGATCAATAATATTCAGCTTGCCGAACAGCTTACCTTTTTCGTCAATAACTTTCATGGTGCTCCTCCATTGCATTGATTTCCGAATTATTGTATAATATTTTTATTGTTTGTACAAGACCTTTTTCTCAAAAGAGGAGACGATAAAGTGAAGGTAATACATTTGATTTCCGGTGGCGACACTGGTGGTGCAAAAACGCATGTTCATTCTCTGCTTCAAGGATTGCAGGGGCAAGTCGAAGTCACTATGGTATGTTTCGTGGAGGGACCTTTCGCGCAGGAAGCGCGTGATTTAGGTATCAACACGATCGTTTTGTCCAGCCATAACCTTATACGAACGCTTTCTGTTCTGAAAAAAATGATTAACGAAGGTGGCTACGATATCATTCACTGTCACGGCGCTCGCGGCAATATGATGGGTGCTCTTTTGCGGCATCTCACCGGGCTTCCCGTAGTCACAACGGTCCACTCCGATTATAAGCTGGACTATTTGGGCCGTTTCTTTTCCCGTTTGATCTACGGAACAATCAATTCCATTGCTTTGCGTGCCATGAACTACCACATCGGCGTGTCCGATGCCATGGTCGATCAGCTGATCGAGCGCGGTTTTGATCCCGACCGCCTGTTCGCAATTTATAATGGTTTGGATTTTACTCCCCACACTGTCGTCATGGAGCGGGATGAGTTTTTCCGTTCGGTGGGCCTGAACGCTGATAAAAACAGCGTTGTGGTCGGCATTGCCGCTCGTCTAAATCCGGTCAAAAACATCTCCACTCTCATCAAAGCTTTTTCCAAGGCCCATGCTCAATGCCCCGAACTGCGTCTTTTAATTGCCGGCGATGGTGAACAGATGCAGGAACTCAAACAGCTGACCTCAGAATTGGGCCTATCCAATGTAGTTTGCTTTGCCGGCTGGCTGTCCGATGTGGATTCCTTCTATAACGCAATTGATATAAATACGCTGACTTCTCTTTCGGAAACATTTCCTTACTCTCTGACCGAAGGTGCTCGGGCCGGACTTCCTACCATTGCCAGCCGCGTTGGCGGTGTTCCTTACCTGATTGACCACGGTGTCAATGGACTTCTGTTCGAAGCGGGTGATGTGGACACTTTATCCGCCCATTTAGTCGCAGTCGCCTCTGATGCAGATCTGCGGGAACGCTTGGGACGCCGACTGTATGACAAGGCCAAAGCTGAATACTCCATCGAAACCACCATCGATCGTCAGGTAGAGATTTACCAAATCATTTTGCGCAAAGAAGCTCGTTTGTCCCCGAAACGCGACGGCGTTCTGATTTGCGGTGCCTATGGTCGCGGCAACGCCGGTGATGATGCCATTCTGGAGGCCATTTTGACCGAAATGCGTCAAATCGATCCGGATATGCCCGTATGGGTTCTTTCACGCAATCCCAAAGACACTCGATTAACTTACCGGGTCAACTCTCTTTACATTTTCTCCGTATTTAAATGGCTGCGCTACATGGGTAAAACCAACCTGTATATAAACGGCGGCGGTTCCCTGATGCAGGACGTAACTTCCCGTCGTTCCTTGTGGTTCTATTTGTTCACGATCTGGTGCGCCAAACGTCGAGACAATAAAGTGTTAATGTATGGCTGTGGCATTGGTCCTATCCAGTATACCTCTAACCGCAACCTGACGACCAAGATATTGCAAAGCAGTGTAGATGCCATCACGTTGCGCGATACTCACTCTAAAACCGAGCTGGACAAGATGGGAATCACCAACCCGGAGGTTTTTCTATCTGCTGACCCGACTGTAATTCTCCCTGCCGCGAGCAGTGAAGTCATCGACGGACTGATGGAAAGCCTCGGGTTAGACGCCAATGGCAAGTATATCGGTTTCACCCTTCGTCCTTGGCCCGGTTATGATGCCAAAGCTCCTGTTTTCGGCGCATTGGCCGATTATGTCTGGGAAAAATATGGTTTGATCCCCGTATTTCTCCCTGTTGAACCCCGTCTGGATGTGCCCGCAGCACGAAAAGCTGCTGCACACATCCAGAAAGCCCCCTACCATATCGTGGAGCATACGGGCTCTTCCGACCACACCATCGGGTTGTATTCCCGGATGCAGGTTGTAATTTCCATGCGCCTGCACGCCTTGGTGTTTTCAGCCGGACAGGGCGTTCCTCTTGTTGGTGTTGTCTATGATCAGAAAGTCAGCTCCTTCCTGTCTTATATTGGTCAAAATCTGTATTGTGATCTGTCCGAAGCTACTTTTGACACTCTTTCTATTCTCATAGACTCTGCCTGCACGCGAATTGGCGACACCGAGTTTTTAAACAATAGCGTGAAGCGTTTGCGCGCGGTAGAAGATATTAACAGTAAAACAGCCCAAAAACTCTTGGGAGGTACCCCAACTTGAAACAAATTGTTTGTCTTTCGCATACTCCGTGGAGTTCTCACCCCACACGCACCCAACAATTGATCTCCCGTTTGACAGGGGCAGATATCCTTTTTTTTGAACCCCCCGGCCCCAAGCCGGATCACAAAGGCCGCAAAGTCCGCCCCAATGTCATGGTCTATCAGCTTCCCAAATTAATTGATTTTGCGTCCAATACCAAACCAGTCGCCCAACATAACCGGCGAAAAATCGCCTCCTATATCGATAAAATCATGGCCCGTCACCATTTTCGCGAACCATTGCTTTGGTGCACCACTCCTGAAAACATCCACCAATTGGACTATCTCGCCTATCGTGGACTGGTTTACGATTGTCATCGATATTGGTCCGAACTTCCCGTCGAGTGGGAAGGAGAACTGGCAGCTGCGGCAGATGTGTGTTTCGCCGCCTCGGAAGGACTGGAAGATCGTCTGTCTACCTGCAATCAGAACATTGCCCTGCTTCCAAATGGTGTCAATTTCCCTCTGTTTCGCCGTGAAATCGTGGATGTACCTTCCGAGTTAACTGATTTGGCAGGAAAACCCGTGTTTGGTTTCGTCGGTTCCCTTCGTCCCGATTTGGATGTAACCCCTTTACTCCTGGCCGCCGATAAACATCCTGACTGGACCTTTCTGCTGATTGGTCCCGTTGCCCCCTCTGCCTATCTGCCTCAACTAGATCAGTACGAAAACATTTGGGTGCTCGGTAAACGTCCGTTGGTTGAAATCCCCGACTATCTGAGCTGCTGTTCAGTATGCATCCATCTGCTGCGCACCCTGGAAACAGACAGTGATGTAATTCCCTCTCGCATTTACGAATATCTGACTGCCGGAAAACCGATCGTAACTATGCTTTGGAAGCATCAGCGGCAGGAATTCCCCGATGTGATTCGCTCTGCCCGCACAGCAGAAGAATTTGTAACACAATGCGAAGCTGCTCTGGCCGAAAATCCGGAAGAGCTGCTGCGCCGCCGCAGAGATTATGGCAGCGCTTCCGCCTGGGACATCCGAGCCGCAGAGGCAAAACACATCTTGGAAATCAACGCTATTTTCTGAATTTTCTTTCAAATGCCAACTAATAAAATAACTGTCACAATACAATTTCGTCTATGGATTTTCTCTCTTTTTCTTTATTATTGTGTAAGCTTACGAAATTCGCCCTTTGCTCTTGCAATTGGGCGAATTTTTCGTTAGGATTAAAAGGTGAGATTTTTTTCATTTTGCACGAAGAGGAGATGTCTTCCATGAAAAAAGTTGCTGTCATTATGGGTTCTGATTCCGATTTGGATACCATGCGCCCTTGCATGAAGCGCCTGAACGATTTCGGCGTTCCCTTTGAAGTACATATTATCTCTGCCCACCGTACCCCCGCTGCCGCCGAGGAGTTTGCCTCCACCGCCGCTGAGCGGGGTTTTGGCGTTATTATCGCCGCTGCGGGCAAGGCCGCTCATCTGGGCGGTGTTCTGGCTGCCTACACCACTCTGCCGGTCATCGGCGTGCCCATTAAGACTTCCATGATGGGCGGTCTGGACAGCCTGTTGTCCATGGTGCAGATGCCCAAGGGAATCCCCGTGGCCTGTGTGGCCGTGGACGGTTCCGATAATGCCGGTATTCTGGCTGTCCAGATGCTGGCGATCAACGATGCTGAGCTCACCGCCAAACTGGCGGATTTCAAAGCAAATATGGCTGAAGAAGTGGCCCAGAAAGACAAGAAAGTGCAGGAGGAATTTTAAACATAAATTTATGCTTAAAATTCACAAAAATCACCCACTTGCTCTCCGCTGACGCGGAAACGGCAAGTGATGACGGAAACCTCCATGCTTTGGAGGCTTCGAGGTATCAATTTATTATCAAAAGCGCCAATCGACGCATGGAGGTTAAAAAAATGGATATGAAGCTTGTTTACACTGGTAAGACCAAGAATGTGTATGCTCTGGAAAACGGAAACTACCTG
>CAZDXX010000081.1:0-6890 GCA_964509595.1 uncultured Oscillospiraceae bacterium | reverse complement strand
TCGCCGAAGGAGATGGTGACCTCGCCGGACACGCAGTAGTAGATCAGCTCGCAGGGAGCGGGAGCCATGTGAGAGCCGCCGCCGGGCAGGAAGTGGGTCAGGCCCATGGTGGTGTGGCCTTCGTTGACTTCGTCAGCGTTGTGCAGGCGGGTGGTCAGGCACTCAAAGTGGCCCTTGCCCTCGTAAGTGGTGTAACCGTCAAAGGGAGTAAACTTGTGGCTCATGATGAACAATCCTTTCAAATTCATAATATTTGCCATTGGTTCAAAGGAACCTATGACGAACTCGCAACTTTTAGTTTAGCACAATGACATGGAAAGTCAAGGGATTTCCTGCCTTCGCGCCCTATTTTATTACATTTTCACGACAAATTTTGCCGTCATTCTCCCGAAAATCATCCAAATATTTCCGAATCAAATCAAATGCATGATGGGCTGCCGTAGTTCTGACGCGTTCACGCGTGGCTCCGCTTAAGGTCATAGCCCGAACCTGCACGTATCCCTCTGCCGCCAAGGCAATATAAACCAGTCCGGCAGGGTTCCCCCGTTCATCGTTACCCGGACCGGCCACGCCGGTAGTCGCGACAGCCAGATCGCACTTCAGAACGTCTCTAGCTCCTTCGGCCATGGCTCGGGCTACCTGCTCAGATACAGCTCCGTATTCTTCCAGTAACCCCTCCGAAACACCCAGCACCGCCGCTTTGATCTCATTACAATAACTGACCACACCACCCTTGAACACCGCAGAAGAACCGGGTACATCGGTCATTCGCTTGGCGATCAGGCCTCCGGTACAGGATTCAGCAGTCCCCAGGGTCATCCCCATTTCTTTTAACCGTTCCAATACAGCGGTTTCCAAATTAGGCACATCTGCGCCGTAGACCACATCGCCCAGCAGGGCGCGCACCTCTTCCTCCACAGGAGCGATCAGTCGGCGGGCCGTTTCTTCATCTGCCGCCTTGGCTGTGATGCGCAGTTCACACTCGCCCTCCTTGGCGTAAGGGGCCAGTGTGGGGTTGGTCATTTCATTCATACGCTCCCGCAGCAGGGACTCCATCTTGGATTCACCCATGCCGAAAATCTTTAGAGTGCGGGAAACAATAACACCTTCACTCAGGGCAGACAAATAAGGCACTGCCTGTTTGTCGAACATCGCTCTGCACTCGGAAGGAGGTCCGGGCAGCATAAGCACATGCTTGCTCTCTGACTCAAATGCACAGCCGGGAGCGGTGCCGCAGTCATTGGGAAAAATCGTACAGTCTTCCGGCAGCTCAGCCTGCTGGATGTTATTCTCGGTCATGACCTGACCCCGGCGCGCAAACCACTTCCGCAGCTCATCGACAATGTCCTGATGGAGTACCAGCTTTTTACCAAACGCTTCGGCCAAAACCTGCTTGGTCAAATCATCGCAGGTGGGTCCAAGGCCGCCGGTCGTGATGATGATATCCGCCCGGCTTTTTGCAATTTCCACAGCTTGCTTTAACCGCTCAGGGTTATCGCCCACTACAGTATGATAATAAACATTCAACCCCAGCTCGCTGAGCTTTTGTGACAGCATCTGGGCATCTGAGTTGATGACATTTCCCAGCAGCAATTCAGTTCCCACGGAGATAATTTCCACCGTGTGGGCCATGATGTTCGCCTCTTTTCTTAGTTTGCGATGACCACTCGTTCGATGCCTTCCACAGCTTCGGCTACCAGTGCTTCCACATCCAACGCCTGCTCCGCCTCCTCCACTTCGTTCAAACGGGGACGTGTACGGGGATGCCGGGGCGTAAAGACCGTACAGCAATCCTCATAGGGCAGGATGGAAGTTTCCATGGTGTTGATTCGACGGGCGATCCGGATGATTTCTTCCTTGTCCATGCCGATCAGAGGACGGAACACAGGCAGTTCACACACCGCACCGGTACACTTCATGGCCGCCATGGTCTGGCTTGCCACCTGGCCCAGGCTCTCACCGGTGACCAAGGCGCCTGCATCGATACGCTCAGCCACCTTCTCGGCAATGCGCATCATAAAGCGGCGCATGATGATGGTGAACAGCTCATCGGGACAGTTTTTGCGAATCTCCTCCTGGATATGCGTAAAGGGAACCACATGGACCACATGACGGCCCACCCAGGGAGCCAGAAGGCGCGCCAAATCCAATACCTTTTCCTTCGCTTCAGGAGAGGTGTAGGGATAGCTGAAGAAGTGGACCATGTCCAACGCCAGACCACGCTTGGCCATCATCCAGGATGCCACGGGGGAGTCGATGCCGCCGGACAGCAGGCTGACAGCGCGACCTCCCATGCCCACAGGCAGACCTCCGGCACCGGGTTCGGGATTGGCATGAACGTAAGCAGCATAATCACGTACTTCCAGATAGACCGTCAGTTCAGGGTTATGCATATCAGCCACCAGATGGGGATATGCCTCGTGCAGTTCACCGCCCACATACTGGGACAGCTGGATGGAGGTCATAGGGAAGGACTTATCGGCGCGCTTGGACTCCACCTTGAAGGTCTTGGCGTTGCGCAGCTGCTCGTCCAGATAAGTCTTTGCCGTCTCCAGAATGACATCCTTGTCTTTGTCGCAGCCACGGGCGCGGGTTACGCCCACCGCACCAAACAGGTACTGCATGGCCTCGTAGGCGCCATCCATATCGCAGGAATCATCCTGCGGTTCAATATAAGTGGTGGACTGACGAGTATAGAGTTTAAATTTGCCGTAGGGTTTCAGGCGGCGGCGGGCATTGCTCATGAGCTTTTCTTCAAAACTGTGGCGGTTGCCGCCCTTGAGCACCAGTTCGCCCAGCTTCAGCAGAATGATTTCGTTCATCGTTTATATTTCCTTCCACAATGATATTTCTGGTTTGCGGTTTATATACATTAACAAGATATTTTATCGCAGAAAGTGAAAAGGCGCAAGAGGTGCTTTGCCATGTTATACAGTTGAAAAGCTAAAGAATACTGGTATAATAAACTCGCACAAAAAAACAGAGCTTGGAGATAGTGACTATGCAGGATATTTTATCCATCCAATTGTCTATCGATTATTGCTGTAGCCCGGAACAGGTTAGAGACCACGAAAACCATTTCACAATTTACACTGCACAGGAAGGCAGGAGAAAATTCCAGGAGCAAGCCGAGTGCTTTCTGAAGATCGCGGCAGTGAACGGAAAATTGCTTTTTACCGGAAGGGACGATATTATCTCCCATTGCAGGTCACGCTACCGGGACACATCTGGAGAATGGTTCATGGAAGCTAAGGGACTGGTCCAGCTAGAACAAGAACTGAATCGCTTTGGTTATCGCATCGAACAGGCACATCCGTTTTTTGCCACCGGGGCAAAGTCAGAGGTAAACGCCCATCCGTTTGAAATCGTCCGCTATGAAAAATCCGACATTGAACAGTTTCGGGAAGACAAACGCTTTTCAGACGCCTTTGCCTTTTGTGAAGACGCACCCGATGAGCTTGGTATTGCCGCGGTCATGAACGGAACGATTTTGGGCATGGCAGGGGCAAGCAGCGACAGCCCTACCATGTGGCAGATTGGAATCAACGTTACGCCTGAGGCCAGAAGAAAGCATGTGGGCACCACACTGGTGACCCTTTTAAAAAACGAACTCATCGATATGGGAAAGCTGCCCTATTACGGAACGGCAATGTCTCACACGGTTTCTCAGCGGGTGGCCGTCAAAGCAGGATTCCTTCCTGCATGGTCAGAGCTGGTCTGCTCCCCGCTGCCTGGAAATCCAAAAGCTTGACCATACACCCTCCCATTGATTTTTTCGGCGCAATTCATGTATAATGGTAAACAAATACGACTACGAGGAATATGGAATATGGCACAGGAACGCATTTTTATAATAGAAACCGAAACCACCCTTCTGCCCTTTCTGCTGGACCATGTAAAGGGCATTTCCCGCAACAGCGTGAAGAATTTGCTGACACGCCGCCAGGTATTGGTGGAGGGTCAGCCGGTCACCCGCCACGACCATGTTTTGAAACCTGCCATGAAGGTGGAGATTCTGGCCGCCGGTTCCAAGGCTCCCACCTTCCCTATTCTCTATGAAGATGACGACATTCTGGTCATTGATAAACCAGCAGGTCTGTTGTGCATCGCCACCGAGAAGGAGAAAAACAAAACCGCCTACCGCATGGTGTCCGACTATCTGAAGGGAAAAGGCCAAAAGGTGTTTATTGTCCACCGTTTGGACAAGGATACCTCCGGCGTGCTGATGTTCGCCAAGAGCGAACAGGTCAAGCGGGCCTATCAGAACAACTGGGAGAAACTGGTCAAGCAGCGCACCTATCTGGCGCTGGTGGAAGGCACCCCCAAGGAGGCGGAAGGCACCGTTCATTCCTACCTGAAAGAGACCGACACCCATCTGGTCTACTCCGTGGAGCGCCCCGGTGGCAACGCCAAAGAGGCCATCACCCACTACCGCCTGCTGAAGCAGAAGGGCGAATTGGCTCTGCTGGAAGTGGAGCTGGAAACCGGCCGCAAAAACCAGATCCGCGTCCATATGAAGGATCTGGGCTGTCCCGTCACCGGCGACAAGAAATACGACGCCAAGCTCAACAATCTGGGCCGTCTGGGCCTGCACGCTCACATCGTCCGCGTGACCAATCCCTTTACCAAGAAGGAGATGACCTTCACCGCACCCGCACCAAAAGGCTTTCGCGTATAAGAAAAGTGAGGAACCGTTTGCTCGGCTCCTCACTTTTTTATTGTTCTTTGAAACTTGTCGTGCGATACTGAATGGCCTCTGCCAAATGATGGACTTGAATGCTCTCACTGTTATCCAAATCCGCGATCGTTCGGGCCACACGCAGAATACGGTCGTAGCTTCGGGCGGTCAAACCCATACGCTCAAAGGCGCCCTTCATCAGCGTCTGACTTCCTTCATCCAGCGTACAGTAAGTTTGCAGCTCCTTTTGCCCCATGTGGGCGTTGCAGTCCGGGCCTTCCGCACCGTAGCGTTCCGTTTGCAGGGTGCGCGCGGAATTCACACGTTTTTTGATCTCGGACGACGATTCCGATTGCCCTCGCTGGGACAATTCGTCAAATTCCAGCGCAGGAACTTCCACATACAAGTCGATACGGTCCAGCAGCGGGCCGGACACACGGCTCAGATACCGCTCCACTTCATGCTCCCGGCAGCGGCAGCGCCCCGACGGATGTCCGTACCAACCGCACTTGCAGGGGTTCATGGCACACACCAGCATGAATCGACTGGGAAAAACCTCGGTCCCGGAAACACGGGAGATCTGCACCTGTCCGTCCTCCAGCGGCTGACGAAGTACCTCCAGGGTCTCCTTGTTGAATTCGGGCAGCTCGTCCATAAAGAGCACGCCGTTGTGCGCCAACGAGATCTCGCCCGGACGGGGCGGGGATCCGCCGCCCGCCAGCCCCATGACCGAAACGGTATGGTGGGGCGCACGGAAGGGGCGCTGGGTCAGAAGAGGACGGTCTTTGCTGGTCATGCCCAAGACTGAGTGGATCTCGGTCACTTCCAGGGCTTCTCTGCGAGTCATGTCGGGCAAAATGGACGGCAGCCTTTTGGCCAGCATGGATTTACCGGATCCCGGAGGACCACACATTAAAATATTATGTCCGCCGGCGGCGGCAATTTCCAAAGCGCGCTTGACAGACTCCTGCCCTTTTACATCGGCAAAATCAAGCACAATTTCTTCCTCGCCGCCACCGCACCAGGCCGGAGCCGGTGTGATCCGCTCTTCGCCGCGCAGATGCGCGCAAAGCTGAGGAATATCGCGAACGGGATAAACCGTCAGATCCCCCGCAAGGGTCGCCTCAGACGCCGAATCCGCCGGAACATAGAGTTCCTGTATACCTGCCCGCTTGGCAGCCAGCGCCATGGGCAGCATCCCGGCGACAGGTCGAAGCTGCCCGGACAGGGACAGTTCACCCACGAAAGCGGCATCCTCCGACGGAGCCTTCAGTTGTCCTCCCGCAGCCAGAATCCCTACCAAAATAGGCAAATCGTAGATGGTTCCCGCCTTGCGTCGGTCGGCCGGGGCAAGATTCACCGTAATTCGGGACACCGGGAATGTATAGCCGCAATTTTTCACTGCCGCACGTACGCGGTCGCGAGCTTCACTGACCGCGGCATCAGGCAAACCGACAATGGTAAAGTTGGGTAAGCCCCCCGACAGGTCACACTCGGCCGTAACCTCGTATCCGGTCACCCCGTGCAGCCCCAGAGAGCGTGTTTTGCAAAACATTCGTCTGTTCACCCCATTTTTTACGTTTCTGAGTTTTGTTTCTTTTGACCATCATACTTGATTTTTTCACTTTATGCAACGATTTCACCAGTATTTTCGCCTTATTACCCAATTGATTTGATACCTTCGTCTGCTAGATTGACAAATTTTTGTCAAAGAAAAAATATTCAGTTTACAAAACCACATTCCAGTGATAAGATAGGGACAATCATCTTGTCTACATTAATAAGGAGGAAGTTTGATCATGGCAAGAAAGTTTAAGACCATGGACGGCAACACCGCCGCTGCGCATGTTTCCTATGCGTTCACCGAGGTTGCCGGTATTTACCCCATTACCCCGTCCAGCCCTATGGCTGACAGCGTGGACCAGTGGTCCGCCGCAGGCCGAAAGAATATTTTCGGCAATCAGGTCAAGGTCATTGAAATGCAGTCCGAAGCCGGTGCCGCCGGTACCGTGCACGGCTCCCTGAACGCAGGTGCTCTGACCACTACTTACACCGCATCCCAGGGTCTGCTGCTGATGATCCCCAATATGTATAAGATCGCCGGCGAGCTGCTGCCCTCTGTCTTCCACGTCTCCGCACGTACCGTGGCAACTCAGGCACTGAACATCTTCGGTGACCATTCCGACGTGTACGCATGCCGCCAGACCGGCTT
>CAZDXX010000080.1:0-6968 GCA_964509595.1 uncultured Oscillospiraceae bacterium | reverse complement strand
GATACCATTCGCCACGGCTACAGTCTGCGTGATTACGGCCTGACTCAGGAGCGCATCGACGCGCTGAAGGCTTCTGGTCTTTCGGTCAACGAGACGGCCGAGTGGGAGTCCTTTGACTTCGAGGGCGCTCACTTGACTCTGGGGCAGATCCGCCCCACTGTCGACGGTGGCTGGGAACGCCGCAGCGTGGAATGGATCGGCTGGCGCCCCAAGGACGGCAAGATCGTCCGGGTGCCCAAGACTCCCTGCGACGAAGCTTACCTGCGCAAGGTGGCATACCACACCCTGATCGAGTGGTACCACCTATGCACCTGGATCGACGATTTGTACGAAGAGTATCACGACAAGCCCTTTGATGCCGATTGATGCACTGATGTTAAAGTAAAGAATATCGCCCATATTGTGCGTTCTGCTTTGCAGGAAGAACGTGACAATATGGGCGGTTTTGATTATAATAAAGCTAATATTTGTATTTGACGAGGTGCGCCATGGGGAACTACAAAGTCAACCAAAAAGACGGATATTATCTCGTGGAAAATGCGGGCGGTCCCGCTCTTGGTATGAGCCGGTTGAAGCTGAAAGAAGTGGATGGTTTTGCCTTTAAAAATCTATCCGGCGCGGAAGAGGTACTGCCCTATGAGGACTGGCGTTTGACACCGGGACAGCGAGCGGAAGATTTGGCCAAACGCCTTTCCTTGGAAGAAATGGCGGGTTTGATGCTGTTTTCGCCCCATCAGATCGTCCCAAGTAAAGCCGGCAGTCACTTCTCCGGACATTATCAGGGTAAGGATTATGTGGAGGGCGAAACGGATCCGTCTTCGTTGACCGATGAGCAGATCGAATTTCTGACAAAGGATCATCTGCGCAACGTGCTGTTGAATCATTTTGACGAGGCAAAGGATGTGGTGCAGTGGAGCAACCGGCTGCAAACCCTTGCGGAAGGGCAGAAGTGGGGCATTCCCATCTGCATTTCTTCCGATCCGCGTCACGCTGCAGGAAGACGCGCAGCGGAGTTTTCGGAAGCCGGAAAGGATGTGTCCCGCTGGCCTGAGGGCTTGGGTATGGCGGCGACGTTCTCGCCGGACTTGATGAAGTCCTTTGCAGAGATCATCGCAAAGGAGTACCGCGCGCTTGGCATCAGCGTTGCCCTTGGTCCTCAAATCGATTTGGCGACCGAGCCGCGCTGGATGCGTTACGAAGATACCTGGGGTGGCCATGTGGAACTGGTTACCGCTTTGACAAGGGCTTACTGTGACGGCCTTCAGACTACGCCCGGAACCGCTGATGGCTGGGGTGAGGAAAGTGTAGCTGCCATGGTGAAGCATTGGCCCGGTGGAGGTGCCGGTGAGGGTGGTCGAGATGCACACTACAATTTCGGGAAGTATGCGGTTTTTCCCGGCAATCGCCTGAACGAGCATATGAAGCCCTTTACGGAAGGCGCTTTTGCGCTGGACGGCCCTACGAAAAAAGCAGCCGCGGTCATGCCCTATTACAGTATCAGCTGGGATCAGGATAAAACGTACGGTGAAAACGTGGGCAACTCCTACAGCAAGTACTTCATTTCCGATTTGCTGCGTGAAGAAAATCACTACGATGGCGTGGTCTGTACGGACTGGCGCATAACCGGCGAGCCGTCTGCGCAGATCGATGGTTTCGGGAGCAAATGTCACGGTGTGGAGCACTTGGATGAGGTGGAACAGCACCTGAAAATTTTGATGAACGGTGTGGATATTTTCGGAGGAAACCGTGCGCCGCAGCCGATTCTGGAGGCCTACAAGCTTGGCTGTGAGCGTTATGGCGAAGAAGTGATGCGCCGCCGCTTTGAAGAGAGCACTGCGCGCATTCTGATGATGGTGTTCCGTTTGGGCCTGTTTGAGAACCCGTACCTTGACGCGGAAAAAAGTGCCGATACCATCGGCAAGGCTGAGTTTGTGGAAGCCGGACTGGAAGCACAGCGCCGCAGCGTGGTGCTGTTGAAAAACAAGGAGAATGTACTGCCTTTGAAACCGGGCTGTAAGATCTATGTGCCCAAGCGCCATATAGACGGACACAAGAATTTCATGCGTCGATGGCAGGATGCGGAGGAGCTTGTGCCGCTGACCCGGGAGGAGACGAAGGAGTATTTCTGCCTGGTGGATTCGCCGGAGGAAGCGGATGCCGCGGTGGTCTTTGTAGAAAGTCCGTTGAGTGATGGTTACAGCCAGAAGGACCTGGAACAGGGCGGAAACGGATACCTGCCCATTACCCTGCAGTACCGTCCCTACCGTGCGGATGAAGCCCGTGAGGTCAGTATTGCCGGCGGCGACAAGCGAGATCCGGACAGTAACCGCAGCTATAAGGGCAAGGAAAACACGCCATGGAACCATGCGGATTTGGATATTATTCTGGATGCAAAGCAGCGCATGGGAGACAAGCCTGTTATCGTGTGTATGCTGGTCCACAATCCTGCGGTGGTGGCAGAGTTTGAATCTCAGGTGGACGGCCTGATCGCGTATTTTGGCGTAGACAATCAGGTGCTTTTGGATATCCTGTCCGGGAAAAGCGCGCCCGGCGGACGACTGCCCCTGAAGATGCCTGCATCCATGGAAACGGTGGAGCGGCACATGGAGGACGTCTTTGATGACATCGAGTGTCACGTGGACGAATGCGGCAATGTTTATGACTTTGGATTTGGACTTGATTATTAAGTGAATTGTAAAACGGACGCTATGGCTCATAAACCATAGCGTCCGTTTTTGGGTAAGCAGTTTATCAGAACAGTTCCGGGACCCACTTTGCGGGATCCACTTCCAGGAAGCGGCTGCGGACAAATCGATCTTTCTGATCGAAGGGAACCGTGCAATCAAAGACGGTCTTGCAGGCGCAGCCGCGGGAGAGAATGGTGGGGGACATGGAGGGATCGTTGGAGGGATCCAGCTGGTGGCAGCGTACGCCGGGATTGAGGGTGATATCCACATCGCCCTGGAAACGGGTGTTCATAGCCCAGAGAACGTCGCTCATGTCGAACAGATCCACATCATCGTCCACCAGGAAAATGTGCTTCAATTCGCTGAATGCGGCAAAGGCCAGAATGGCAGCCTGACGCTGGCGGCCTTCGTCAGAGGGGACGGATTTCTTGAACTGCAGTACAGCCATCAGCTTGCCGCCGCCGGCGGAAGGGCAGTAGGCATTCAGCAGCTTGCCGGGCATAGCGCGCTCCACCATGTCCAGAATGCTGGCCTCGGTGGGGATGCCGGCCATGTTGACGTGCTCTTCACTGGGGCCGATGCAGGTCTGCATAATGGGATTCTTGCGGTGGGTGACTGCCTTGACCTTGATCAGGCAGCAGGTCTTGCATGCGGGACCGGTGTAACCGGGGAACTCAGGCATTGCAAAGCCGGTATTGCTGTTTTGGTCTTCCACAACACGCACACCGGGGATCACTTCGCCTTCAATGACGAACTCGGCGTTGGCGATGGCACGCTGGGGGATGGTTTTGCAGTTGCACAGTTCCACGGCCTCTCCGCGCAGAGCGCCGGCAATGGACAGCTCGTCATAACCCATGGGGGTCGTGGGGGGCTCGAAGCAGGCGGCGATCTCAATGGCGGGATCTACACCGATGCTGATGGAGATGGGGAGAGGCTGACCCAGCTGTTCAGCACGCTCGGCCATGGCACCGATGTGGCGTGCACCGGGGGTAAAATAAATAGACAACTCATCCTTGCCCTGGATGCACATGCGGTGGATGGTGATGTCGTTGACACCGGTGTCGGGGTGAGTGGCATAGCACATACCCAGAGTGATGTAGGGGCCTGCGTCGTCGGGGGTGTTGGTGGGGGCAGGAACCAGCTTGTACAGGTCAAAATCCTCGTCGGTGGCCAGATGGACGACTTCCTGACAGAGGGGCTTCTCATCCTTGGTCAAAACAGGTTGAATGGGAGTGCTGACGCAGTTGCGCAGCTTCCAGCCCAGCTCCTCGCTCTTGCAGTTCAGCAAAGCGGCCACGCGCCTGCGGCTGGACAGCACGCCGATGGCTACCTGAGAATCAGGATGGCCTTTTACGTTGCGAAACAGCATAGCGGGGCCTTCTCGGGTGGGACGCTCTACGGTGCCGCCGGCACCTACATAGCGGTATACACCGGACAACTCAGCGGCGGGGTCGACCGGTACGTCGGTTTCTACCAACTGACCGGGCATGGAGCGCAGCAATTCCAAGGCGCTCCTTAAGTCATGGACTTGGTTGGACATAAAATATGCCTCCTAAGCTTTTTTCTATATTTTACCTTATTGTGGAAAAAGGTCAAGGTAATTTTTCTGAGAATTGAAGATCGCCCTCTGTACCCAGAATGGTGTGACAGTCGTTCAATGCTTTTTGCAGTTTTGCATAGACCGAGTCGGTGACTGTGGTAGTGTTGCCGCTTTCATACTCTTCCATGGCGGCGTATATATCCAGAAGGACCATGCGTTCTCCGTTGATTTTCTCGCCCTTGTTGAGCATGTAGAAGGGAACGTAGCTGATTCCGTCCACGGAGGTCTCGCCGGTCACCGGATCTTTCTTCAGTTCAATGTTCAGCAGCACGGTCGTGTCCGTGTACTCGTATACCTGAGAAGAAATGAAGTTGCCCAGGGAGTAGCACACAAAGCCGGTGTTGCCGGCCTCAGTGGTCAGAACCTCATAGGATTCCAGAACATGAGGGTGACCGCCCAGGACTAAATCGGCACCCAGATCAACAAGGGTTTCTGCCAATCGCTGCTGATAAGAATTGGGAGTAAGCCGGTACTCGATACCCCAGTGCATGACGACGGCGATCAGGTCACAGCCCAATTCCCGTGCGGCGGCCATATCGCGTTCGATCAGTTCTGTATCCAAGGTGACCATGTCGGTGGCGTAGTCGGTGTTGTACAGATTGATGCACCACTCTTTTCCTTCTGGGACGGGGATTCCGTTCGTGCCATAGGAATACGCCAGAAAAGCAATGGAGATACCACCGCAGTCAGCTACCACGATGCCGTTGTTTTCGTTCCGTTCTTCCTGGGTGCGGTAGGTACCCACGTGAGCCAGACCGATCTCGTCCAGCGTGTTAAGGGTACGCTCCAAACCGGAAAAGCGGCGATCCAAAGAGTGGTTATTGGTAGTGGACAACAAGTCAAAACCGGCATCTTTCAGTGCATAACCCAGCGCATCCGGGGTGTTGAAAGCCGGGTAACCGGAATAATTGGGGCCGCCGGAAAAAGTGGTTTCCAGATTGCCGATGGCCAGATCGGCGGATTCGATCCATGGTTTGGCATAGCGGAGCATGGGCGTGTAATCGTACTCACCGGTTTCCGACACATAAGCATCATTGGTCTGCGGCATGTGACTCATGATGTCACCGGCCACGGTTAGAGTGGCGGTGATCGGTTCCGGCTCCGGTGTCGGGGTCGGCGTGGGAGTCGGAGTGGGGGTGGGAGTCGGTTGAGCTGATGCGGTGACATCTGGGGTGGGTTCAACAGAATCAGCAGATTGATAAGCAGGTGCACAGCCGGCCAGTACGGTCAGTGTGAGCAGCAGCGCAAGCAGTTTTCGCATGGGTAAGACCTCGATTTTCTTGGAGTGAGTTTATATTATAGTCTTTTTCCCTTGAAACCGCAACGGGAAACAAGTAAGATAATGGAGAAGGGAGGGAAATTATGCTGCGTGTTTTTGTAGGAAAAGGAGATGCGTATACGCTCCTGAAGGATGCCGTTAAACAGGTCTGGAGCTGGGATTCGCTGCCGGAGATTTCCCGCCTGAGTAATGGGAAACCGATTTTTTCGCAGTACCCCGATTGTTATTTCAATCTGTCCCACAGTGGCGAAATGGTCCTTTGCGCATTGTCGGATCATCCGGTCGGGGTTGATATTGAGATCGTTCGTCCGCGCAAGAGTGAATTCCCTGACTATGTGTTTAAAGGGGCGGAGTATGAGCGTTATCTGAAGCTGGGCGGAGATTGGAACGCGTTCTACATCCTCTGGACAGAGAAGGAGAGTATCATCAAATATACCGGAGAAGGGCTGAAAGCCTGGCGTCGGGCAGCACTGCCCGAAGGGTGCGTGATGACTAACCTGTCCGGGGAGGGGTGGCGCGGCGCAGTCTGCGGTCATGAACCGGCGTTGCACGATTCTGAATAAGGTGTTTGAGGTGTAAAAACCGGCATTTTTTGGGGAACTGCCGGTCTCGTAAACCCTTTTGACATTTGCTGGAATACTTGGTATAATGCAGCAGTTGTTTCGAAAGATGAGAGAAAAATGAGGGATTATTTTGAAAGAACGTGAACATTTATCCTCACGTCTTGGCTTCATCCTGCTCAGCGCAGGTTGTGCCATTGGTTGCGGCAATGTGTGGAAATTCCCCTGGCTGGCCGGTCAGAATGGTGGCGGCGGATTCGTGCTGCTATACATTCTGTGCATTGTGTTGCTGGGTCTTCCTGTTATGACTATGGAACTGGCTATCGGCCGTGCCTCTCAGGCCAGTCCGGTGGGTATGTACCAAAAGCTGGAGAAGCCAGGTCACAAATGGCATATTCACGGCTGGTTTGCCCTGTTTGGAAACGTCTGTCTGATGGCGTTCTACACCACAGTGGCTGGATGGATGATCTATTACTTCTATAAATTCCTGGTGGGACAAGGACAGGAGTTGTCTTTTGGCGGTATGCTGTCCAGTACACCCATCAATGTGGGCTATATGGCCCTGGTGGTGGTGATCGGCTTCCTGGTGGTCAGCTTTAACCTGCAGGGCGGGCTGGAGAGAATCACCAAGTATATGATGGTGGCCCTGTTCCTGCTGATGATCGTGTTGGCTGTGCGCAGCTTCACTTTGGACGGCGCGGTTGAGGGACTGAAGTTCTATCTGCTGCCCAATCCCGATAAGATTACCCTGAACACCCTGGTACAGGCTATGAACCAGTCCTTCTTCTCCCTGAGTCTGGGCATCGGCTCCATGGCCATTTTCGGCAGCTACACCAGTAAAC
>CAZDXX010000079.1:0-6994 GCA_964509595.1 uncultured Oscillospiraceae bacterium | reverse complement strand
GTCCAAGGCCATTGATCTGGAACTGATCGTTTACGGCCGTCTGCCCCTGATGATTACCGAAAACTGTATTATCGAAGGCCGTTATGGTCGCTGCGGCTGTGAAAACAACAACGCCCTAACTGACCGCACCGGCGCGCGTTTCCCGGTTGTGAAGGCACCCGGCTGCCGCAATGAGATTCTGAATTCCAAAAAGCTCTTCCTGGCAGACAAGCAGGAAGATTACCGCCGATTGGGCATCTGGGCGGCCCGTCTGCAATTCACCACGGAAAACGCCATGGAGTGTGTTCAGGCCGCCGAACGCTACTTTGGCAAAGGCAACTGGACGCCTCCCGACTATACTCGCGGACTCTATTATCGAGAGGTGGAGTGACCTGCCGAAAAAGGCACGCCTTTTTCGGCAAAAAGGATCGCGCCCCGCTGCGGCGGCGAAACGCTAACGAGGTTATAGTTTAAATTCATACATCAGAACACATATGGAGGTTTTCTTCCAATGGATTTGAAAATTAAACTGCTTTCTCCTGATGTTCCCGTCCCGCAATACGCCACCGCAGGTGCCGCGGCTATGGATTTGACGGCCCACATCGATGAGCCTATCACCATCCAGCCCCGCCAGTTGGTCAGCATTCCCACCGGCATCGCCATTGCGCTGCCCAGTGCGGAATATGTGGCATTGGTGTTTGCACGCTCCGGACTGGGCGTTAAGCATGGCATTTCCCTATCCAACGGCGTGGGTGTCATTGACAGCGACTATCGCGGCGAGATTCGGGTAGGATTGACCAATTTGTCTGACAGCCCCTATACCATTCAGCCCGGTGACCGGGTGGCCCAACTGGCCATTATGCCGGTTGTACAGGCTAATGTCGTACCTGTGACAGAGTTGGATGAAACCGACCGGGGCTCCGGCGGTTTTGGTTCTACCGGCAAGTAAACTTCATGCGCATATGGGCCGTCCTTGGCCCATATGCGCTGAGATTTAAGGCCGTGCCGCCGAAAAGCGGCACATGGCCAATTTGCTGTGCTTTTGCATAGCAAATTTATCATCAACCAAAGAGGTGCTTAACTATGTTCGGCCTGTTTAAGAAGAAAAAAGAAACTCCCAAGCCCGTAGTGGAAGAGGCACAAAAGCAGGAGCAAGCTCCGGAAATCAAAGCATTCGCGGAGGAGTTCCCCGGAGAGGAAACCGACATTCTGGCTATCACCGGCCCCGGTACCTTTGACCGGGATCCGGTAGGCGAGTCCGGCCTGTGGAAAATCTCCATTCCTCTGACCGCCTGGATGGACGAATATACCAAGGAACTACAGCAGGGCGAGGCCCGTCTGGAAGCAGTGATTGATCGAAAGCTGCTGGACTACCTGTTGGAGCGCGTCCCCCGCAATTTTATTATCACCGCCACCGTTTGCCCCAACGCTGACGGCACCCGTTTTCGCATGACCGATCTACCCAAACCCGGCTTTGATCCCGATCTGAAAGCAATTCTGGATGAACAGAAAAAGCCGATCACGCTGGATGTAGAAGGTCTGGGTTCCTTCTCCCTGAGCCGCTCCATGGGCTGGTTTCAGGCTGCGGTGGACTGGATGGGTGCAGAGGTTTCCATGACCTTTGACCAGGCGGAAGAAACCTTGGATTCTGCCCAAAACACCGCCCGCGCCCTGGTAAGCGACCAAACCGTCTGGGATGAGCGTGTGCGCTCTTTTGCCGCCGAGCAGCTGTTGGACCGGGTCAACGAGCTGGTCAAAGAAACCGACGGCGAGGATGATGAGGCGGAATACTTTACAGTAACCAGTCTTCAGTCTCAGTGGGAATTGGATTCCATCCTGGCCGGCCCAGATGGTTCTTTTGAATTCCTCTTCAGTGACGACGATTTGTTCCTGGCACACCCTGTCCGTGTGACCGGCAACCTGAACGAAGGCCCCCTCCAAGCTGAAATGGACTGATTTCCCGTTAAAGGAGAACATATCATGAATATCATTCTGGCCTCCGCATCTCCCCGCCGACGAGAACTATTGGAGCGTATGGGCATTGAGGATTTCGAAATCATTGTTCCCGATGCCGATGAAACGTTGGAAGAAGGCCTTCCCCCCGCAGAACAGGTGGAGCGGCTGTCCCGGCTGAAAGCCGACGCAGCCGCCGCCGAGGTAGCCGACCCGAACACCGTAATCATCGCCGCCGATACGGTTGTGGCCCTTGACGGTACCATTCTGGGGAAACCCACAGATGAGGAAGACGCATTCCGCATGCTCTCTGCTTTGTCCGGTGTTTGCCATCATGTTTATACCGGTGTCACCGTCATGCAGGGCAACAAAATTCTGACCCGTCATGAAGCTACTTCCGTAGTTTTCCGCAGTTTGGATCCGGAGGAAGTGGAACTGTATATCGCCACTGGTGAATGCATGGATAAAGCCGGCGCTTATGGCATTCAGGGCTATGGCGCTTTACTGGTGGAAGGTATCAACGGCGACTATTACAACGTCATGGGCTTGCCCGTTGTTTGTCTGGCGCAAATGCTGAAAACATTTGGCATAGACTGTTTAAAACTGGCTGCACACTAAGAATAGAAAATCGAAATCCATAGAAGGGACATTATAAGCCTTGAACAAGAGATCTTCGCCAAACAAGGGAATTTGGATCGTGATCGCCGCGGCAGTCATTGCCGCGGTCATATTGGTTGTTTCTCTTCTGGGCGGTTCCTCCGGTCCGCTATCCGGTGTTCTTGGAATCGTCACCGCCCCCCTTCGAGATGGGCTGAGTGCATTCACCGACTGGGTGGAAGATCGCTACAATTACACTTTCCGATACGATGAACTGGTTCAGGAAAATGAAGCGCTGAAACAGCGAGTCGCCGAGCTGGAGCAGGCAGCCCGCGATGGCGTGGATGCCCTGGAAGAAAACGAGCGTTATCGTGATTTGCTGGGTCTGGCGGAGAAGCGAACCGATTTCGACTTGGAATCTGCTTATATTACTGCCCGTGGCGCCACGAACTGGACTTCTACCATGACGTTAAACAAGGGCTCCAAACACGGCGTTGCTGTGGATAACTGTGTCATTGACCAATATGGCAACCTGGTCGGTATCGTGGATGAAGTATCCTACAATTGGTGTACGATCATCACTGTGGTGGATGCCGAACTGGAAATGGGTGGGTTAATCTCCCGTACCAACAGCGCCGCCATTTTGGAAGGCGACTTCTCCCTGATGGGCGAAGGCAAGTTGACATTGACTTACCTTCCGGAAAATACCCAAGTCATTTCCGGCGACGAAGTTCTTACTTCCGGCATGGGCGGCGTGTATCCCTCCGGCTTGAAGGTGGGAACCATTGATGAAATTCAGACGGAAGCATCCGGCATGTCCCGATACGCCGTGATTTCTCCCTCTACTAAGCTCGACGAACTGCGCCAGGTGTTTATCATCAAGCAGTTCGACATTGTGGAATGAGGTGAAGCCATGACACGGCGCGATTTTCTCCTGAAGTGGCTGTTATACGTACTGGGTCTTCTTCCCATTCTGGCGTTGGGATTGTATATTCTTCCCCAATTCCCCATTTTTGGAATCATCCCCTCTCTTCTGCCTGTAGCTGCCATCACCGTGGCAGTTTTGGAAGGCCCGGTGGCTGGTGCGGGTTTTGGCCTTTTTGTGGGTATTCTCTCGGATTCCCTCATCCCCGGAGCTCCTGGTTCCATGACCTTTGGCCTTGCTTTTTTGGGTCTTTGCGCAGGTGCGGCAGCACGGTATGGTATTCGGCAAAATATGCTTGGCTGTCTGATTTGCTCTTCCAATGCACTGTTTGTCATTAATCTGCTTCGAATTTTGTTCTTACTGCTGCAAAAAAAAGCCACTCTGAGCGTACTGCTGTCTGTGGCATTACCGGAAATCTTCTGGTCCCTGGTATTTCTCCCCCTGATCTACGGAATCTTTTTCTGGATCTATCAACGGGTTCCCAAACCCTCCCTGATCTCATAACAGGCAGCCGTTTTTCGGCTGCCTATCTATCATTTGAAGAAAGGAGTGCCCATAATGATTCACCGTAAAGACGAAAGCAGCGGCATCATCCGCCGTCGGCTATGGGCCCTCCTGCTGATTTTTGCCATCCTGATTGGCATCTTTTGTTATGTCCTTTACGACCTGCAAATCGTCCACGGTGCGGAATATTTGGAACAGTCTCAGTACAAAATTGTCCAAACCGAGACCGAGGAAGCCGCCCGCGGCGAAATTTTGGACACCCTGGGCCGTGTTCTGGTAACCAACCGAGTCACCTACCAAGTCACGCTGGATACTGCCCTGATGGGGGCGGCTGAACAGCGCAACGCCACATTATCTGAGCTGCTGGAAATATGCCGGGAGCATGAGATGGAGTGGACCGATACCCTTCCCATCACCTCCGAATCTCCCTTCAGCTACACCACAACAGAACCGTTCTTTACCGTCTCAACCAACGAGGACGGCGAAGAGGTCAAATACCTGACCCAACTGGGCAAGTTGGCCCTGAAGCTGAAATGGATCAGCGGCGATCCTGCGGAAGAAGATGCCGAGGTAGAGCTCCCCTCTGCGGAAGATTTGCTTCCTCTAATATGTGAAACCTTTTCTCTGGAAGGCGGTGCTACCGCGGAAAACCGCGGCGTGGCCGGGATATTATACGAACTGTACCTGCGCTCCAAGGATGTCACTTGGTCATCCTATATCTTTGCCGAAGATGTGGACATTGAATTCATCTCCGTCGTCAAGGAGCGGAGCCTGCCCGGAGTAAAATTTGAGACCGCTACTGTACGCCAGTACAATACCTCTTATGCCGCCCACCTGCTGGGACGTGTAACCCCGATTTACCGCGAAGATTGGGAAAAATATCAGGCGTTGGGTTATGCAATGGATGCCACCGTCGGCAAGGATGGTTTGGAACGAGCCTTTGAAGAATACCTTTGCGGCACTGCCGGTGTACGAATCTTGGAAACCAACACCGAAGGCAAAGTTGTCAGCGAAACCTGGCAGGTGGATTCGGAAACCGGCGAAACTCTGACTCCCGAACCGGGTTACAATGTTGTGACCACCCTGAATATCCGCCTGCAGGAAGTGGTGGAACGCTCTTTGGCTGAACGCGTTGCCCAGTTGGAGGGCGCCGAAGGCGCCGCCGCTGTTGTGCTGAATGTAAATGATGCCAGCGTACTGGCCATGGCCTCTTATCCCACCTACGACATTACCAACTACAGCGATTATTTAACAGCTGAATTGTCCCCCTTGATGAACCGCGCCATTATGGGTCATTACCCTCCCGGCTCCACCTTCAAGATGGTCACTGCCATCGGCGCTCTGGAGGAGGGCATTATCACCCCTACCACTGAGATTCGAGACACTGGTCGATATATGTACTACGCGCCCAGCTACACCCCCGCCTGTTGGATCTACAACCAGAACGGCGGAAATCACGGTCTGGTCAACGTCAGTGAAGCCATTACCGCTTCCTGCAACGTCTTCTTCTACGACGCAGGCCGTCGACTAGGCATTGACAAGCTGAATGAATATGCCCGCATGTTCGGTCTGGGCGAAAAAACCGGCATCGAACTGGACGGCGAATGGGCCGGCGTGGTAGCCGGGCAGGACTACACAGAGAATACACTGCATGAGGTTTGGTACGATGGCTCCACACTGGCCGCCGCCATCGGTCAGGAGAACAATCAGTACACCCCCATCCAATTGGCCAATTATATTGCAACACTGGTCAACGGCGGAAATCATTACTCCACCCATCTGTTAAAAGAAGTAAAGTCCGCCGACTACTCCGAGGTAATCTACACCTACGAACCCAATTTACTGAACACCATTGACATTGCCCCGGAAAATCTGGAGGCCGTCAAAAAAGGCATGCTGGCCTTGACCGAAAGCGGTTCTGTCTCCAAGTATTTCAAGGACGTGGATGTAAAAGTGGGTGCAAAGACCGGTTCTGCTCAGGTGTCATCCGAAAGCAACTCCAACGCTGTGTTTGTTGCCTTTGCTCCATATGACGACCCCGAAATCGCCTTGTGTATCGTCGTGGAAAAGGGCGGCTCCGGTTCCGAACTGGCCGCCATTGCGGCAGACATCATCTCCTTCTATTTCAATTCCGAGGAATCTTTGGGTTCTACACAAACAGAAAATACACTGATCAGGTGATATTATGGTTTTTAACCCGCGGGACACGAAATATAAAAAGCCATATGGAGCCGTCCCTTCCGGGACGGCTGTCCGCTTTGCCCTTTACCCTGATCGCGCAGAGGGATTTTCCCGTGCCGTTCTGACCGCACGTTTTGAGCAGAACAACAATTACATAGTGACAGTGGAATTGCCCTGGCGTGCCGCGGTTCGCGGCCAGGATATTTTTGCCGGAAAGCTGAATGTAGGCGATTATGTCGGTCTGATCTGGTACTCCTTGCGTTTGGAATGTTTAGGCGAAAACACCTGGACTTCTCCCGAGTATCAGCTGACGGTTTATGATCCCGCCGATCAGCCTGCAAGTTGGTTCGGCGAAGGTGTGACCTACCAAATTTTCCCCGATCGGTTCTGTCGTCTGTCAGTGCCCGATCCCACCGGCATGGTGGGCGGGCGTACCGTTCACCAAAACTGGGACGAAGAACCGGAATATCGCCCTGATGAAAAGGGTGAGATCCGAAACCGCGATTTCTTCGGCGGCAGTCTGGCCGGTATCCTGAGCAAACTTCCCTATTTGAAAAATCTGGGCGTAGACACGCTGTACTTTTGCCCCATATTTGAGGCTGCGGAAAACCACCGCTACGGCACCGGCGACTACGAAAAAATCGATCCCATGTTAGGCACCAACGGAGATTTTATCGTCTTCTGCAATGCGGCTCACCGGTTGGGGATGCGCGTCATGCTGGACGGCGTGTTCAACCACACCGGCTATGTCAGCCGCTATTTCAACGGCGACGGCTTTTACGACGAGGTAGGCGCCGGCCAGAGCTGGGAGTCTCCCTACCGCCCCTGGTTCAGCTTCACCCAGTGGCCGGACAA
>CAZDXX010000078.1:0-7011 GCA_964509595.1 uncultured Oscillospiraceae bacterium | reverse complement strand
CACCTGGGTGTTATCGGTCTGATCAATGCTCAGTATATCCTGTACAACGATGATATCTATGTCATTGAGGTCAATCCCCGTTCCTCCCGTACCATCCCCTATATCTCCAAGGTCACCAACGTACCCATCATCGATCTGGCCACCAAGGTCATGTTGGGTGAGAAGCTGAAGGATCTGGGCTACGGGACCGGCATTTATGAGGAGGCTTCCTACTACGCAGTCAAGGCACCTGTGTTCTCCTTTGAGAAGCTGACCGATGTGGATACCGGCCTTGGCCCCGAGATGAAGTCCACCGGCGAGGTCCTGGGTCTGGCTGAGACCTTCCCGCAGGCTTTGCTGAAGGCATTCAAGGGTGCTAACCTGAGAGTTCCCAAGAAGGGCGGCCGTATTATCCTGACCGTCAAAGACGAGGATAAGCGGGAGATGGTTGGTATTGCTCGCGGTTTTGCGGAGATGGGCATTGAGCTGTATGCCACATCCGGAACCTGTGAGGCGTTGTTGGCCGCTGATATTCCTTGTAAGCAGGTCAACCGTGTATCGCAGGCGCATCCCAACATCTTGGATATGATTGCGTCCGGTACTGTGGATCTGATTATCAACACTCCCACTAAGGGCCGCAAGCACGATACGGATGGCTTTAAGATTCGCCGCAGCGCTGTTGAGCACTCTGTCGCCTGCGTGACCGCAATCGATACCGCTCACGCTATGCTCACGGTTCGCGAGCATAGCCGTAGTGAGGATTTGACTCCCATCGATATCACCACGATCTGATAAAAAGTGACCGACCACCGGACATCTCAGCGGGTGTCCGGTGGTTTTCTTTGGCTTTGAGACACATGGAACTGCGTGGTATAATGGCGGTTAATAAAAAGAAAATCCAAGAAAAGGATGTTTGAGGGAATGCGTGGATGAAGTGTTGCGATATTTGGAAAATCGTGTTAAAATCGGGAGTCTGTCGGAAATTGATTTGTGTCCGGTAAATTAAACTAATGTGTAGGAGAGATCCTGAAAGATGATAGCTGCAATTATTTTATTTGCTGTTACCTATGTACTTATGTTGGCGTTCAGCAAATACCGTCCATACATCGCGTTGGCATCCGGTCTGATTTTTATTATCACTGGTATGTTGCCTTTGGGAGAGGTACTTGGCACCATTGACTTTAACGTTTTGCTGATGATTGCCGGTACTATGGGCTTGGTGGCGTTATTTATTGAAAGCCGGATGCCCTCGCTGTTGGCTGATTTGATCATGGAGAAGGTACCAAATGTCCGGTGGGCCGCCGTTGCGTTGGCACTTTTTGCCGGTGTTATTTCCGCTTTTGTGGATAATGTAGCTACCGTACTGATGATCGCGCCGGTCGCCTTGGAAATCTGCAAGAAGCTTAAGACGAACCCGGTACCTTTTATCATTGCCATCGCAGTTTCCTCCAACCTGCAGGGTGCCGCCACTCTGGTGGGCGACACCACAGCTATCATGCTGGGTTCCTATGCCGACATGAGTTTCCTGGACTTCTTCTGGTACAAGGGGCGTCCATCCATATTCTTTGCTGTGGAGATCGGCGCTGTCATCTCTGCTCTGATCTTAGCAGTTCTATTCCGCAAGGAGAAAGGGCTCATCCCCAAGGGAGCTCCTCGCACCAAAGTAACCGACTATGTCCCCACGGTCCTGTTGGTCGGAACTATTGTGCTGCTGATTTTAGCGTCTTTCCTGCCTGAGAAGCCTGCCATCACCAATGGCCTGATTTGCTGTGTGTTGATGGTCATCGGTATCATCTACAACTTCGCGAAGAAGAAGAGCGTCAGTGCCATCATCGACCCGCTGAAGGAGATCGACTTTGAAACCCTGGGGCTGTTACTGGGTTTGTTCCTGATGATCGGCGGTATTTCTGCCCAGGGTGTCATTGATGCGGCTGCCAACCTGTTGGCGCAGCTTGGCGGCGGTAACATCTTCCTGCTGTACACTATTGTTGTATGGGCCTCCGTGGTGATTTCCGCATTCATCGACAACATCCCTTATGTTGCTACCATGCTGCCCATCATTTCCGGTCTGGCTGCTGCTTTGAACATCGATCCCACTGTGTTGTACTTTGGATTGCTGTCCGGCGCTACTTTGGGCGGCAACTGCACTCCCATTGGTGCTTCCGCCAATATTGCGGGTATCGGTATCTTGCGCAAGTCCGGCTATGAGGTGAAGAACAGAGACTTTTTCCGAATTGGTATCCCGTTCACTCTGGCGGCTATTATCCCTGCTTATATTTATATTTGGCTTCTCTACGGTGGTATTTAAGATGAGTTGATCAACAGACCTCGCTTGTTTGGCGAGGTCTGTTTTGCTTATAGGGACCCGGAAACACTTTACAGAAACATAGGAAAAGGATATAATTTATAGGAAAACGGTCTGCCGAACGGTGGACAAAAAAGGAGAGGAAAACGATGGAATTCAGTCCAAACAGTCTGTTTATGTACATTGTGGCTGTCTGTATTATCATTTTTGTGCTGGCACAGTCCGTATTTTTTCTGGTGCGAGCCTATCGTCGGGGTAAGCAACTGGGAATTGCTACAGTCACGTTGAAGAAAACCATGATTTCAACGGCGGTATTTACCATTGCACCGGCCATTTCAATTCTAATTGGTATCGTGACTCTTTCAAAATTCCTGGGTATCCCGCTGCCCTGGATTCGTTTGAGTGTCATCGGTGCCTTGACTTATGAGCTGCCTGCGGCTACTTCTACTGCCAACGCGCTGGGAGTGTCTCTGTCTCAGATGGTCACCGATCCCAAGGTGTACTCTGCCATTGCTTGGGTTATGACACTGGGAATCATTCCAAGCATCATACTGCCGCCCATTCTGATGAAGAAAATCCAGGGTGGCATGATCAAGATCAAGAACAAAGACAGCAAGTGGGGCGATCTGTTCCTAACATCCATGTTCCTGGGCATGATTTCTGCGTTCCTGGGTATGGTGTTTGCCGATGTGCGCAGCGGCCTGGCCGGCTGGATTCCTGTATTTGTGATGATCGTTTCCGCTGCCATTATGGGTATTTGCGGCCTGCTGATCAAGAAATGCAATCTGAAGTGGCTGGAGACCTATGCGCTGGCCATCAGCATGGTGGGTGCTATGGTGTTCGCCGCAATCATTACGCCTGTTCTGAGTTAAGGAGGGATTGAATATGCGCGATTATATGAAGGATACCGACCGCTACGGTAAGATTTGGATCTGGACCGCAGTTGTCGTCATTATGATGGTTCCCGTGGTTATCTGTCTGTATTACGATGCCTGGCCCGAAGGCACTGCTGTACTGAAGGGCCTGCTGGGCGTGGCGCCCATTTACTGGACCGTAGGCGTTATCGAAGTCATTACATACACGCCTATGCTGGGCACCGCCGGCACATATTTGGCCTTCGTGACCGGAAACCTGACCAGCCTGAAGGCTCCCAGTGCACTGAACGCCATGGAGAGTGCAGATGTGAAGCCCGGTACCGAAGAGGGTGAGGTTATTTCCACCATCGCCATTGCTACCTGCTCCATCGTGACCACTTTGGTGCTGACGCTCGGCGTGTGCCTGCTGAGTATGCTCACGCCTATTCTGGAAAAGCCTGAGCTGGCTCCTGCTTTCGACAACATCCTGCCTGCCTTGTTCGGCGGTTTGGCCGTGGTCTATGTCAGCAAGAACTGGAAGTTGTGCATTGCTCCTCTGGTATTCATGGTGGCCTTGTTCCTGGCTGTTCCGTCTCTGGCAAGCTCCGTGGGTGTGCTGGTGCCCGTGGGTGTTATTATCGCTTTGGCGGCTGCCCGCTTGATGTATAAGAAGGGTTGGGTATAAGATGGGGTGGACCATTTTAGCAATTATTCTGGTCGTACTGGTCATCCTTGTGGCGGTTATCCTGATTCGTACCCTGCGCTTTAAGCCGGCGCCCATCCAGCCGGAAACGGCGGAGGAAATCGAACTGGATCGAGAAAAAATCGTCACCGATATGGTGGACATGATTCGCTGTCAGACCGTTTCCAGTCGAGATGAATCTGAAATTGACTGGGCAGAGTTTGGAAAGTTTCGCATTTTGCTCAACGAGCGCTTTCCCAAGGTGCGTGCGGCCTGCCATATCGAGTTGATCAGCAAGAGCGGCATCCTGTATCACCTGCCCGGTAAGTCCTCTGAAAAGCCCTCTGTGTGCATGGCCCACTACGATGTGGTTCCGGTGGATGAGGATGGTTGGAGCAAGCCTGCTTTTGAGGGTATTATCGAGGATGAATGCATCTGGGGCCGCGGTACTTTGGATACCAAGGGTACTCTTTGTGGTGTCATGGAAGCACTGGAATTACTTCTGGCTGAAGGTTATGTGCCTGAAAATGACCTGTATCTGGCTTTCTCCGGTGAAGAAGAAGTGGGCGGAAACAGCTGCCCTGAGATGGTGTCCTACCTGGAGGGAAAGGGCGTCAAACCTGCTATCGTCGTGGACGAGGGCGGCGCAGTAGTAGACAACGTTTTTCCCGGTGTACCCGGACAGTGCGCCGTGGTCGGTATTGCGGAAAAAGGCGATGCCAATATCGACTTTTCCATGGAGTCCGCCGGCGGCCACGCTTCCACGCCTCCGGTTCATACCATCTTGGGCGAGCTGAGCAAAGCGATCACCCGTATCGAGGAGAAGCCGTTCCCGCGTCAACTGACTCGTCCGGTGAAAGAAATGTTCGACACTCTGGGCCGACACTCTACGTTCCTGTATCGCATGATTTTTGCCAACCTGTGGTGCTTTGAACCTGTGCTGGATATGATCTGCAAAAAATCCGGCGGTGAGTTGAATGCTATGATGCGTACCACTGCGGCTGTTACCCGTATGGAAGGCGGCTCCGCCTACAATGTGATTCCTAATAAGGCCAAGTTTGGTATTAATATGCGCTTGATGGGAACAGAAACAGTGGAATCTGCGAAGGCCTATCTGGAAAAAATCATAGCTAATGATAAAATCAAGATTGATGTGGTCGCAGGAATGAATCCCTCGCCCTGCTCTGAAACTGACTGCGAGGAATGGGAGAAATTGAAGAAAGCGATTCGCCAGACTTGGCCGGAGGCTTTGGTGTCTCCCTATCTGATGATGGCCTGCAGTGATTCCCGTCACTATTGCCGCATCTCTGACCGTGTGTACCGTTTTTCCGCTATGCACCTATCCAAGGAGGAACGTGCTATGATCCACGGCAATGATGAACGTATACCTATTGAGACTTTGTTAACTACCGTAAAGTTCTATGTTCGACTGTTAAAGATGCTGTAAGGGAAAAGGAGAAGGTACATCAATGATTTATAAGCAGTTCAAGGATCTGAAGCTGTCCGCACTGGGTTTGGGCACCATGCGTCTGCCTGTTGTGGATGGAAAGGTTGGCCAGATTGATGAGGAAGCAACTGCCAAAATGGTTGCCATTGCATTAGAAAAAGGTATCAATTACTTTGATACTGCCTGGATGTATCACGAATATGCTTCTGAGGTTGTTATTGGTAAGATTCTCAGTAAGTATCCCCGCGACAGCTTTTATCTGGCAACCAAATTTCCCGGTATGAACCCGGCCAACCGAGAAAAGCCTGCTGAAATTTTTGAGAAGCAGCTGGAAAAATGTCAGGTGGACTACTTCGATTTCTATCTGGTCCACAATCTGAATGAACAGAATATCGATGCCTATATGGATGAAAGCGATACCGTTATGCCCTATCTATTGGAGCAAAAGGAGAAGGGACGCATTCGGCACTTTGGCCTTTCGGTCCATGGGTCTGTTGAAACCTTAAAGCGCTTTTTGGACAGATGGGGAGAGCATATCGAGTTCTGCCAGATTCAGTTGAATTACATTGACTGGAATCTGCAGAAGGCGTGCGATAAGGTCGCTTTACTCAACGAACGTAATATCCCTGTTTGGGTCATGGAGCCTCTGCGCGGTGGAAAGCTGGCAACTCTTTCGGAGAAAAACACTGCCAAGTTGAATACGCTGCGTCCCGATGAGGGTGTACCTGCTTGGGGCTTCCGATTTCTGCAGTCTATTCCCGGTGTGACTATGGTGCTTTCGGGCATGTCTAACGAGGAACAGTTGACGGACAACATCCGCACGTTTGAGAATGACCGACCCTTGAATGAGAAGGAAATGGCTGCGATCAAGCAAATTGCGGAGGAGATGAGTGGTGGTGTGCCTTGTACTGCCTGCCATTACTGCACGACCTGCTGCCCCTTGGGACTGGACATTCCCAAGCTAATGGAGTTGTATAACGAGTTCAATTTCTCTGGCGGCGGTTTTTTGGCACCGATGATGGTGTCTGCAATGCCTGAGGAGAAGCGCCCCAGTGCTTGTATCGGTTGCAGAAGCTGCGAGGCCATGTGCCCGCAATCCATCCACATTTCTGAAGTTATGGCTGATTTTGCAGCGAAGCTCACAGAAAAGCTGCGTTAAATTGAGACTGGCGGAATGAAAATAAAAACTATTGGGGCAGTTCCTACGAACTGCCCCAACAGTTTTATTTTAGTGCTGAACGGATTAAATGTCAACAGAAATTGGTGATGATAAATAAAAATCTGCGAATAAACACAAAAGTTGTGGTGCGTTTTGTACAAAATACCATATTGTAAAATGAGAAAAACTATGTTATATTTTAATCACAAAAAGGAGTGAGTCCAATGTACTAAGTACTCCCGAAGGTTCAGATAAAAACCTGAACCGCAGACGATCGCTTTCATAAATCTTCCGTTTATATACATTGAGCAGATAATGTTGTATAATCATACTTCCGGAAGTGATTGAAAGTAAAAGAAATTATAAAAACGAAAGCATCGTCTGATCCTGTAGAAAGAGAGGTTGACTGAATGACGCTAGATACCAAGAATTATCAGAAGTAACCCTCGACTGAAACGTGGTTAGTTGAAAGTCGAGGGTTACTTCCTTTTTTATATGTTTTTTCGTACCGCCCGTATGGGCGGCTTTTTTATTGCCTGGAAAACGAAGGGTCCCGGTTTGTTCACAAAACATTTACGTTGATTT
>CAZDXX010000077.1:3780-7018 GCA_964509595.1 uncultured Oscillospiraceae bacterium | reverse complement strand
CTGGCGGTGGGCGGGGGCGTGGTCGGGGTTGAGGACGAGCATGTCGTAAAACTGCTTTGCGCCCTCGGAGCCGAACTTCAGCATGGAGCCCATGGCGGTGTCGCCGTCGATGTTGGCGTTCTCGCGTTTGATGTCGGAGTCCTTGGCGGCGGAGAAGGTGATGTCCTCGTAGATCTTCATCAGACGGGTGTTCATCTCACGGGCACGACTGCGCTCAGAGCGATACAGGATATAAGCCTTAGCGGTCTGGACATAGCCGCTGTCCATGAGCACGCGCTCCACCAGGTCCTGCACGTGTTCCACTTCAGGAATAGCATTTCCTTCCACTTCCAAGATAGCAATGACCTCGTCGGTCAGCTTCTTGGCAGTCTCTTCCTGCCCGGGCTTATAGGTGGCCTGAAATGCCTTGTTGATGGCATCAGCAATTTTATCTGCGTGGAACTCTACAGTACGTCCGTCGCGCTTGCGGATCTTGGTAATTTTCATAATCCGTCTCTTCCTTTCGGGCAGAGGGGAAACTCGTCCCATGCCTGTTTTCATTTGTATTGGGCACAATCCCTTGTGTATCAGGTGCTTACACCTGTTTTGATAATTTTGGCTCTTCTTATTCTTCATCCACTACATCTTGTGGGCAAAAAACGCAGGGAGCAGAATTTATAGTACCATATATAGGTGCTATCGTCAAGGAAGAGACCACAAAATGTTGTGTCAAAAATCAGCATTGTTTTTTGTCCAGAATGACGAGTTGACTTTCCCAATGGATTGTGTATAGCAGAAAAGCACACGCCTGTCCGTGAGACGCGGACAGGCGTGTCGACTTCTACCTATTAAATATTATCCATCGCTGCTGTCGGGCATATATGCTCCGCAGAACAGCACCTGTGCGGAGGTGGTGGCCACATCCTCAGAGGATTCAGCAAAGCCGCCCAGTACCCAGTTGGAGAGCATGTGCACCTCCCCGCCGGAGAAAAAGTGGAGCAAAAATTGAATGTGCACGGGGGAGATGGTCCCGGAAAAAGGGAGCACCTGCTGAAAATGGTTGTAGACCGACTTCACCCATTGTGTCCGGAAGGAAGCGCGCTCCGAGCCTTCCAGCAGGCACCGAAACAGTTCCTCGTACTCGGGATACCGGGACAGATGGTTGGAATACGTCTTGATAAACTGGGTCATGTTCTTTCGGGACCCGCCAACCGTACAGAGCACTACCTTATCCAAGCCTTCTTCCATTTTATCAATCAGATCCTGTTCGCACTCGCGATAAAGCTGCTCTATATTCTCAAAATGAAAATAAAACGTACCGCGAGATATATTGCAGGCACTGACCAGATCACTGACAAAAATGCGATGCAGGGGCTTATTTTTGTAAATAGACAGGAATGTGCTTTTGATGCATTCTCTGGTCGTTTTTTGCTTGTCGGCAGCATTGTTCTGCGCCATGACAAAGCTCCCCTTTCTTTCCGCATTTGAACACATTTTAAAATTTGTTTAAAAAAGTCAAAACATCTGGAAATATGTGCATATTTACGTCACTTTACCGTTAATGATACCATAAAGTTGGCCAAAATGACAATACTTCGACGTCGAAAAATGTCACAATTTTTTCATCTTTACGAAGAAGGAGGAATTCCATGACCGATTTGGAAAAGCGTCTGTCCCGCATGGCCGATATTCAGGAAATCGACCAATTGCTCAACCGTTACGTGTACATGCTGGTGACCATGGATTTTGACAACATTTTTGATGAATGCTTCTCCCAGACCCGCGAGGACGTATCCATCCAGGCCTCCGACAGCGGTGTCTACATCGGCAAGGAGCACATCAAGGAGCGGTTCTTTGGCAAATTCATGGGCTTCATCAAAACCGTTCCCGGTGCCTTCACTATGCATCTGGCCAGCAACCTGACCGTCGAGATCTCCGAGGACGGCACCAAGGCCCGTTCCACCGCGCTCTCGCCCGGCTGTGCCACCGACCCCCAGAACCGGGAGGCTCTGTGGATCTGGGGCACCTTCATGGACGATTACATCAAAGAGGACGGCAAGTGGAAGATCCTCCATCACGCCTTTGTCCCCCTGTTCCGCTCCCCGTACGACAAGGGTTGGACCAATCTGGCGGTTGGTACCGAGCTATCCAAGGTCTCCGGCAAGATGGCCGACGGTCCCTCCCAGTACTGGAACCCCTACTCCATGGAAAAGAAGGGCGATGAGCTATTTGCCACCCTTCCCACAGTGAACGATCTGAAACAAATGGATTTTTAACCTCCGGCGTATTCTTATGAATTGAAAGGAGCAAAAACCATGGCACTGCAAAAGAAAAATGATCAATTAAGTTACGATGCAAGAAGTAATTTCGGCGTTAAGGGCTGGTGGGTCATCATCTTCTCAGCTCTGAACTGGGCCTTCTACGGCGGCATTGTCAACAGCTCCATGAACACCGTCGTTCCCCAGCTGGCCGCCAAACTGGGCGTGGAATCGGGCAACCTGCTGTCCCTGTCCACTCCCGCAGGTTTGATTTCCCTGTTCGTCTGTCTGGGCGCCGGTGCATTGGTCACCAAGCTGGGTGCCAAAATGGTCAATGGCTTGGCCCTGATTCTGGGTGCCGTTGCCGTGTTCGCATGGGCTAATTCCTCCACCGTTCTGGGCTATACCATCGCTCTGATCTGCGTAGTTTGTCTTCTAAAGGTGGTCGAGTTGGTGGGCGGCAACACCATCATCACCAACTGGTTCCCCCGCAAGAAGGGCATCGCCATCGGCTGGGCAACCATGGGTCTGAACATCTCTTCCGCTTTCTTCGTCACCATTCTGGTGGCTTTGACCGGTGCTCTGGGCGGTATCAAGTATGCCCTGTGGGTCATGGCAGGTTGCCTGATTGTGTTAGCTGTCATCAATTTCGTGGCTTACAAGGATTACCCCGAAGAGTGGGGTGCCTATCCTGACAACAACCCCAATGAGAAAACCAGCGATAAGCGCGTTGTCCGCACCGGTTGGACCACGCTGAAGGTTCTGAAGCAGAAGGAAACCTGGCTGATGGGCCTGGGCAACGGCTTCTACGGCATGGTCACCATTGGCTTCGTGTCCACTTTCATCCCCTCCATGATCATGAAGGGCTACACCCAGCCTCAGGCCCTGAAGATGATGACGGTCGCCTCCCTGCTGGGTCTGGTGGGCAGCTATCTGTGCGGCTTCCTGGATCAGAAGTTCGGCGCTCAGAAGGCCTCCATCATCTACGGCATCTTCGTGGT
>CAZDXX010000077.1:0-3680 GCA_964509595.1 uncultured Oscillospiraceae bacterium | reverse complement strand
CTGGTTGCCTGGTTAGGCGACCCCGTGAAGTACCCCTGCCACCATATGTATAACATCGGCGATGAGATCATCTACGACGGCGAGAACCTGATCGGCAGTGTCTGTCCCGATATGTTTAAGGAACTGGGCCGTCTGATGAACGAAGTCCACAACGCCGGTCCCCGTTATGTCGAAACCGGCTATTATCTGCCCTTCTGGTATGCCCCCTGCTCCAGGGCCAACCCCGATATGGCCAAGTACGACGGCAACGGCTTTGAAAACGTGCTGGAAACCATCATCGAGCCTCCTATGCACCTGCGCACCATGCAGGACCCCAACTCCTTCAACTGGCCTCCCTGCCATGAGCGCATCGTAGCCAAGCAGGTTTCCATGTTCTGCCCCGACATCCGTACCTCCGGCCTGTTCGTGTTCGAAGCTTTCGACCTGTCGGTCAAGGGCCAGGACAAGCCTCATGGCCGCCGCCAAATGACCATCATGGACCGGGTGTACAAACAGCCCGGCCACACCTACCGCATCGAAAACATCGGCGCCGACCTGTACGACGACTTTGAGCGCATGGAGATCTATCCCCCCGTGGTACCCGAGTACGTTCGCGGCCTGATCGACGAGATGCGCCTGATCGACTATGCCATTATCGAGGACGAGGGCGATCTGATGAAGGGTACCATCACCATCACCGAAAAGGGTGCTGACTGCGTGGCCCGTTTCAAGGCAAGCCTGACCGACGAAGAAGTCGAGGCTCTGAAGCTGTAACAAGAAAGCGAGGCAAATATATGAGCATCAAGAACATCCGTGAATTTGATGAGCGCAACGATATGAACCGCGTCAGCGTTCACTCTTCCGATGAGCGCAGTCTGGTCGTTACCGTGGAGCCCTTCAGCGAGCAGGTTCCCGTTGGCACCGACCTGAAAAACAAGTATTTTGACGGCTATCCCCAGGTGGTCAAGGGCGAGTACATCAAGGCCACGTACACCGACTGGAAGGTGGAAAAGGATGTCATGATCCCCATGCGTGATGGCGTAAAGGTGGCTGTGGACGTTTACAGCCCCGTGGGCGAGGATGTTCCCCGCACCGTCATCCTGAACTGGGGCGAGTGGGGCAAGGACGCGCAGGACATCGTAGTCTGGATGAAGGACTACCCCCAGTTGTACTGGGATTCCCCCTTCTGGAACGGCAGCATCGAGGGCGGCGACTTCTCCTACACCACTGCTTACGGATACATTCACATCATTGCCGAACCCCGTGGTCTGGGCAATTCCGAAGGTATGAACTGCGGCGATGAGTCCCTGCACAGTCCCGAGGATATCTACGATGCTGTCGAGTGGATCGCCCAACAGCCCTGGTGCGACGGCAACGTGGTTATGTTCGGTCCCTCCTCCTACTCCCGTGCTCAGTTGAAGGCCGGCCAGATGCCCGCACCCCATCTGCGCTGCATCTGCCCCACCGAAGCTCCCGAGCCCATGGCCGGCGAGGATTTCTGCGGTATTTTCGATCCTCTGCTGTACAACATCCATTCCGGCAAGCACGCCTTTGACCAGCTTCCTCCCACCTCTTATACCGATCCCGGTGGCACTCCCTTCCCCCGTGCCATGATGGAAAACGACCCCGAGACCTATCAGCGTCTTTACGACGAAGTTCTCAACGACCCCGACATCCATTACAGCCTGAAGTTCTATCCCGAAGTGCGTTATCCCCGCAGCTCGCCCACCCTGCTGGACGACCTGATCTATATGAAGCATCCCACTCCCCGTGATTCCGGACTGGACAAGATCAGCGTGCCCATGTACATCGGCACCGGCTGGAACAACCGTCTGTACGAGTGGGGCACCTTCGAGGCGTTCAATCGCTGCAGCCTGACCGACGACCAGAAGAAACTGATCGTTTATCCTCCCATGTTCCCCGCACGTCCCTCTGCATGGTATCATGACGAAGCCATCCGCTGGTTCGACTACTGGGTCAAGGGCGAGGACAACGGCATGAAGGAAGAGCCCCAGATCAAGCTCTTCGTCATGGGCGTGAACAAGTGGAAGTTCGAGAACGAATGGCCCATCGCACGTACTCAGTGGACCAAGTTCTACCTGCAGCCCGGCGGCGGCCTGTCTACCGAGGCTCCCGAAGCCGGCCAGACCGAGTCCTTCACACAGCCCGCACCCTATATCGACCCCAAGGTCTACTGCCTGCGTTACACCACCGAGGCTTTTGAGCAGGATATGGAGATCATCGGCAACGCAGCTCTGCACATTGATGCCGCTTTGGACATTGACGACACCAACTGGATGGTGGATCTGGTGGATATCGCTCCCGACGGCAGCCGTCAGCTGCTGTCCTCCGGCGCTCTGAAGGCCAAGTTCCGTGCGCTGAACGAGGAAAAGTCCACCAACTACCGTCCCGTCCATCCCCGTCAGGAACCCGTTCCCATTGTTCCCGGCGAGGTCAACCGCTATGACATCGCTCTGACACCCACCGCCAACGTGTTCCAGAAGGGCCACAAGATGGAGTTGGTCATCCGCAATCAGGACGACATGCTGGGCAAGCTGGCCCGCAGCGGCGTGTATCTGATGCCCTTCCTGCAGACGGTCACCCATACCCTCCATCTGGGCGAGGCCCATCTGGTGGTTCCTGTTATCCCCAAAGCCGACTAAACGCCATCCTCTTTTCTCTTCTCCCTCAAGCAGACCGAGGCCCCGCAATTTGCATTGCGGGGCCTCGGTCTGCAATTCTTATTGATTATAACTGCTCCAGCAAATTGGTGCACCCCTCAAATACATCGTCCCAAGTTTCATCAAAATTCCCCGTATACCAAGGGTCAGCCACTTCACCGGGGCGGTCGGTATGATCCAGCATCATACGGATTTTTCCATCGGGGTCACCGCCACTGATGCATGTCATGTTTCGGATGTTGGCGTTGTCCATGCCGATGAGCAAATCGAACTTATTATAATCTTCCCGCGTCATCTGCCGCGCCCGGTGGTCGCCGCAGGGTACTCCCATCTGGGCCAGCTTTCGCCGTGTGCCGTAGTGCACTCCGTTTCCGATCTCCTCCCGGGAGGTGGCCGCTGAGTCAATGAAAAACTCCTTCTCACGCCCCGCCTGCTTCACCAGATACTTCATTACATATTCCGCCATTGTGCTGCGGCAGATATTGCCGTGGCATACAAAAAGAATCTTTGTCACATCCCTCAGCTCCTTACTTTTCTGTTCCCATGATACCACAAAAATCCCCGAAGGAAAACCTGTGTTTTCCTCCGGGGATCATTCGTTTTTATAGGTTCTATGTCAATAGTTGGGTATAAAAAGCAAGGGTTTTCCTACTGTTTATAATGAATTTATTGTACAAAATCTCACCGAGAAGTACAAGCCACCCCGCCCCAAAATCTCCGGTGATTTTTCGATCCGTTTGGTTGTATTTTTCACCGAAAGCGGATATAATAATAAGTTAGTGTAAAAACTTCTAAGCAAAGGATTGATATACATGAGTAAAATCGACATTATCTCCGGCTTTCTCGGTGCCGGCAAGACGACCCTGATCAAAAAGCTGCTGGCCGAAGCCTTCCCCGGCGAAAAGCTGGTGCTGATAGAAAACGAGTTCGGCGAGATCTCCATCGACGGAGGTTTCCTGCAGGAGGCCGGCGTGCAGATCTCCGAGATGTCCTCCGGCTGCATCTGCTGCAGTCTGGTGG
>CAZDXX010000076.1:0-7089 GCA_964509595.1 uncultured Oscillospiraceae bacterium | reverse complement strand
CCGAAGAAAACCGCGAACCAGAGCGAAAACGATCAGGCAGATAAAGATAACGGGAAGGGTCAGACTGATGTCGAAATCCAAAACTTCCAGAATGGCGAAGCCGCCGAAGATCGTGATGAAGGCGGCGCAGAGGTGACCGATGAGACCCATTGTGATGGCTAGAATCATATAGCCGGCCAGAGGTTTTACCAGACCGATCAGCCGGGTCATGACTTTGAATCCGCTTCGTTTCACTGCGCATTACCTCCTTTGGTGTAGTTCTCCAGCTCCTGCTGGGCATTCCAAAGGCGGGCATAGGTGCCGTCTGTGGAGAGAAGTTCATTGTGATTGCCGTGCTCGACGATGCTGCCATTTTCCAGAACGTAGATGCTGTCGGCACCGGCCACATTAGCCAGACGGTGGGAGATCAGGATGACCGTTTTGCGCTTGGCCAGTGCGTGAATCTCAGCCATGATGACGTTTTCGCTCTCTACATCGATGTTGGAGGTTGCTTCGTCGAAAATGTATACGGGGCTGTCGTGGAGCAAAGCTCTTGCCAGAGCAAGACGCTGACATTGCCCACCGGACAGATTGGAGGCCTTTTCGGCAAGGAGAGTATCCAGACCGTTTTCGTTACGAAGGAAATCGGCCAGATTCACCTGTTCCAGTACGCTCCATAGCTCGTCATCGGATGCTTCAGGGCGTGCCATCTGCAGGTTCTCCCGAACGGTGCCCTTGAACAGATAACTTTGGTGGCTGATGTAGGTGAAGTTCTCCAACAGGCTGGTTTCGCTGATCTCAGACAGGGGAGTGCCGCCCACGGTCAGCTCGCCGGTGTATCCTTTGCTGCGGCCCATGAGAATAGATGCGATGGTGGACTTGCCGCAGCCGCTTTCTCCGACGATGGCGGTGAAACTGCCCTGCGGAAATTCCATGTCCACGCCGTGCAGGACCTCGCGGGTCTCCTCATAAGAGAAGCGCAGTCCGCTGCATCGGATGGTGCATTCAAAGGGAACAGGCTCGGTTTTTTGAGACGCTTCGGGAAGATCCAGCAGACGGAAGATCTTGTCGGAGGCCGCCATGCCATTCATGGCAATGTGGAAGTAGGAGCCGAGCATACGCATGGGGAGAAAGAAGTCGGCTGCAAGCAGGATGATCATCAGGCAGCCTGCCAGGTCCACATGGCCGGCCCGAAACTGGGTAGTGGCCAGAATGACGCCCAGTGCCGCGCCGCCGTAGGCGATCAGATCCATAATGGTGACGGAGTTGAGCTGCATGGTCAAAACCTTCATGGTGATCTTGCGGAAATTCTCGGACTGCTCATTCATCTCCTGATGCTTGAACTCATCGGCCTGATAGATCTTGGTGGTGGTCAGACCCTGCAGATTTTCCAGAAAGGTATCGCCCAGAGCTGTGTACTGCCCCCAGTATTTAGCCAAAAGTTTTTTGGCCCACCTCTGAATGGCCACGATCGTCACAGGAATCAGGGGTACGCAGATCAGTAGGACCACCGCAGAGGGAAAGTTCACAAAACTCAGAGTGATGAACAAGGTCAGGGGAGCCAGCATGGCGTAGAAAAACTGAGGCAGATATGAGCCAAAGTAGGTCTCCAGCTGGTCAACGCCTTCCACAGCCACCTGCACGACCTCGGAGGTCTGGACCTGCTCTTTGTAGGAGGCACCAAGACGAAGCAGCTTCTTGTAGATCATCTCACGCAGGGTCTTCTTGACCGCCTTTGAGGAGAGGTAGCTCATACGGCTGGACAATGTGGCACAAATAAAACGCACGACCACAGCCACAGCTGCGATCACGGCTGTGAGAATGATGCGGGAGGTGCCGGCACTGCCTTTAAACATGCTTTGCAGCAGGTGAGCGATGGCGCCCATCATGGCAATGTTAGCAATAAGAGATACCCATTGCAGAACTACGTTCCAAGCGATGTATTTCTTGCTTTCCTTGACGGTTCCAATCAGTCTTTTATTGATCATCATATGTTTGTACCAATCCTGTTCTATGTTAGAAATGAAGGTTAGTGAAAACTAACGTATAGACAAAAAATATGGCGACTTACGCCGTCAATGAAGATAGATAAACTAAAAGCAACATGATAATTAATGCCATGGCTTGCAGTTAGGAGAAACTAACTGCAAACTTAATATAACATGTTAAAGAAGAAAAAGTCAAACTCAAAAAAAGGAAATGATAAGCATAACTGCCTCTGTGTCATTGCACAGAGGCAGTTAGTCGAATAGGCTCATTTGAGTATTTTTATGGGTATCGAATTCGCGCAGGTATTGAAAGATCTGCTCGTTATCATGCAGGATTCCTGCGGCTTCGCATCGCTGATGGAACAGAATATTCAGTTCCCGGCTGTTGGGGCTGTCAAGCATATAGGAATTGCCAAATCGGCGAATATACACTTCCTTCAGACCCGGGAAATGACGATCCAAGCTGCGGTAAAAGTATTCCCGGTTTCCGTCGCGCAGAGTAAGACCCATGCCGAAATTTATAATTCCGTGTACATTCGCTTCTTCACAGTAGTCCAAAATTCCGTTGATGTTCTCTGCGGTATCGTTGAGGAAGGGGAGGATAGGGCACAGCCATACCACAGTGGGTATGTCTTCATCGCGAAGGATCTTCAGCACCTCAACGCGTTCGCTTGTGGTACAGACATTGGGTTCCAGTTTTCTGCACAAATTATCATCGTAGGTGGTCAACGTCATCTGAATCACGCACTTTGTCTGCTCGTTTATGGCCTTCAGCAGATCCAAGTCGCGCAGGACAAGGTTGGATTTTGTGATCAGAGTAGCGCCGAAACCATACCGTTTGATCAGTTCCAGTGCTGACCGAGTGTAGCATAAATCTTCCTCAAGCGGCATATAGGGATCACTCATGGATCCGGTGCCGATCATGCAGGGCTTTCGCTTGCGACGCAAAGAAGCCTCAAGAAGTGTGATGGCATTTTCCTTAACAGCGATATCTTCGAAAAAGTGGTCAATATGGTAGCAGTCGCTGCGGGAGTCGCAGTAGATGCAGCCGTGCTGACAGCCGCGGTACAGGTTCATGCCGTTTTTGGCGGACAATATCCCTTTGGCAGTCACAAAATGCATCCGGTTCACCTCCGACAGTTCAGCAGTTTTGTTCCAGTATATCACATCTGTTCAGACAGGGGAATGTGTAAAAAACGATTTGCTCTTGTGACATTCGGTGGTATACTGGGAAAAGAAAAGTTCGGCGTTCTTGTATAGTGACAATTTTGTAGAAAGGTAAATTGGTAATGAGTCTGTTGGTTGAAAAACGTAAAAGAAAAACATTCATTTGGATCGCTGCAGTGGTCGTTTTGATCGTGGTGATCGCGATCGCCTGTGCGGTGTATCTGAATGATTATTATCGCGCCGATGCCTCGGCTGTCGCCGCATTTGCACCGGTAAACGATGTTAATGTGCGGACGTTGGAGGACGGTACCATTGTCTGCATACCGGATGAAGCCGAAGCCGGACTGATTTTTTATCCCGGAGGCAAGGTGGAGTATACTGCATATGTACCGCTGATGGAGGCATTGGCCTCGGAAGGTATCCAGTGTGTGCTTGTTGAGATGCCGTTTAATCTGGCCGTGCTCGATGTGAACGCAGCTGATGGGATCCAAGGGCTGTACCCGGAAATCGAGGATTGGTACATCGGAGGTCATTCACTGGGTGGTTCCATGGCAGCATCCTATCTGGCAGATCATGCAGATAATTTCGAGGGCCTGATCCTATTGGGCTCTTATTCCACGGCGAATCTATCCGAGATGGATCTGGATGTGATTTCTGTCTACGGCAGCGAGGATAATGTGCTGAACCGTGAAAAGTACGACGAATACAAGCCAAATCTGCCCGATGATCTCACGGAGATCGTGATCGACGGCGGCTGCCATGCATACTTCGGCATGTACGGTGCACAGGACGGAGACGGGATTCCGACCATCTCCAACGAGGAGCAGATCTTGATCACAGTGGGTGCAGTGACAGAGCTGATAAAAGGATGATAGAAAACTTTATGAGGAAGAAAAGCGGTAGCTGTGCAGCTGCCGCTTTTATAATTTTGCCGTTCAGCGGCACAAAATGACCGTTGAGGGGAAAATCCTACATTTTGGTATCAGGCGTGCTAAAATGCAGGCAAGAGGAGGGAAGACAATGGATTTTCGATTGATCATTGATGAAAAAAAGGACGAGGAAGTGGTGGCAACTGTCCATGAACGATCTTCGCTGACTGACCAAATCGAGATGCTGGTCATGCAGTACGCAGGGACGGATCGGATCCCGGCCTACACAGAGGATGACATGAAGATGCTGTCCTTTTCGGAGATCGAATGCATCACTATCATCGATGGTAAGACTTATGCCATCGACAGACACGGCACAAAATACCGTATAAAGCATCGGTTGTACGAGCTGGAAAAGATGCTTCCAGCCTGCTTCATACGCATCAACAAGTCAGCGCTTGCTAATGAGAAGCGGTTGGAACGTTTTGCGGCGACTTTCAGCGGCGCGGTGGATGCAGTCTTTAAGAGTGGGTACAAGGAATATGTATCGAGACGTTGTTTTGCAATGATTAAGAGGAGGCTTGAAAAATAATGAAAAGACATGTGATGGATTTTGTACAGCGCGGCTTGCTGGTCGCAGTCTGCGGTCCGGTGGTTTTGGCCATCATCTACGGTATTCTGGGCGCAGTCGGTGTTATTGAAAGTCTGTCGCCCGGGGAAGTGTGTAAGGGTATTTTGACAATCACTGTAATGGCCTTTGTAGCTGCCGGGATCACAGTGGTTTATACCATCGAGAGCCTGCCACTGATCTCTGCGATCATGATCCATGCCGGTGTGCTGTATCTGGACTATCTTATGATCTACATGCTGAATGACTGGCTTCCCCGCAATTTTACGGCCATTGGAATCTTTACTGCCATTTTCTTCGTTGGTTTTGCTGTTATTTGGCTGGGTATTTACTTGCATACAAAGTCGAAGACCGATCAGATCAACCGAAAACTGCGTGAAGATGAGGGAGTTTAAAAGGATAGTCAGCAACAGTTTCCTGTGATTGGCAGTGAAAAAACGTCGAGCAAACTTTGACAAAGTTGCTCGACGTTTTTTCGTTATAAATTCATAGGCTTTCTTACTTTTCTTCGACGGAATAAAATTCCTCCATGGTACTGTCAAGTGCTGCGTAGAACTCTTCGCTGTCCTGAGGACGGGGTTTGGTCAGCAGACTGACAACGATCATGGTGACGGTCGAGCCAAGCATACCGATGGCACCGTACCAGGTACCGCCGATGTCCCAGACAAAGTAGGTCATGAGCACGAGAACGGTGCCCACGATGGCGGATACGATGGCAGCCTCTTTTGTGGCGCGCTTCCAATAGATGGCGCAGACCAGAATGGGGAACAGGGGCATGACGATGGCGATGGCGAACATGATGAGCGTGTAGATCAGCTGGGGTGGATTGAGAGCAAGCAGTATGCTGATACCGCCGATGACTGCGATAGTCACACGAATCATGATCATGCGTTTCTTTTCATCCAGCTCGATGCCGAAGGTGTGATGCAGCAGATCTTCATAGACGATGGAGCTGGACACCAACAGGAAGGAGTCTGCAGTGGTGATGCCCACTGCAGTTGCGCCGATGAAGAATGCCAGCATCAGAACAAGGGCCAGAGTGGGGTGGATGGATTGAATGACATTCTGGATCATGTAAGGAATGATCAGCTCGGTATCGGAGGAGGTCAGGCCGGGGAGCAGGGCAATGCCCACCAGGCCGATGACCATGGTGCCGGTCCAGACGACGGCCTGCAGGATGGGGGTCAGTACCATCAGCTTACGCTGTGTATGCATGTCCTTGCCGGAATAGCCGGATCGGACGAACACGTGGGGCAGCATGATGGTCCAGCCAATGGCGCAGGAGAGAGGGTAACCCAGACGTGCACCGTAGGGTACCCAGCCGTCCGGACCGGGATAGGAGAACCATTCCTGAGTATTGTTCCAGATGGAATCCAGAGCGCCGGTGAGAGAGCCATCAAAGCCGACGATCAAACAGGCAATGGCAATGATCCAGAGAAGGCTGATGAACAGCAGTCCCTGAATGGTATCGGTCAGGGCGACCGATTTCATGCCGCCCAGGCAGACATAAACGATGATGGCAATGCCGACGATGGCAATGACTACGCGGTAATCGGCCTGTCCGCCGGTAGCGACCTGAGCAGCCTGGCCGATGGAGACCAGCACAGAGGTGACGTACGGAAAGGATGAGATAAGGAAGACGAGAGCCAAAATCACGCGCAGGACAGGACTGCGGAAACGGTCATAGTAGAAATCAGCCGGAGTGGTATACCCGCGTGCGTGGTTGAGCAGCCAGACCTTATTCATGGTAAAGTGGGCAATGACCGGAAAGAGAATGATGTAGCTCATTTCAGAGAGCCAGTACCCCAGACCGCCGCGATAATAACCGCCGGGGCCGGCGAAAAAGACCCAGGTGCTCATAAGTGAAGCCAGATAGGTCATGACCAGTACGGGCCACTTAATGGAACCGCCTGCGGTCAGGAAAGAGCGCGCCGAATTAGAGCGGCTTCTGCGCTGTTCAAATACGGCAATACCCACGAGAAAGAGCAGATAGGCCGCAAAGGTGATCCAAATCACATATTGCTTTAACATACCGGATTCCTCACTTCTTCAGGCGGTACTTGCGCAGTACCTTGAACAGACCTGCATACACGCAGATCCAAAGGGGGACAACAGTCAGCAGACCGTGGATGATAAGGCCTTTTGCATCGTTATAGCCCGGGACACCGGGGAGATTATACAGAGCAAAGAAAAGAACGGTCAGCGCGAGCCAGATCTTTTCGGTTTTCGTGATTTTCATGTAAAGCTCCTTTACTTGCTGCAGACGGCAGCGACTGCCTTTTGGAATGCTGTATCCAGTGCGGCTGCAGATGCGGCATCCAATTCGTGTCGAATGGGGTTTTGCATCAATTCCTCATATCGGGCACGGACACGGGCTTCAAAGGTGGGACAGCCCGCATCTTTCCAGGTGCTGACGCCCACGCGGCTGAACAGGGCAGGGCGTGTGAATTCCTTATAG
>CAZDXX010000075.1:0-7207 GCA_964509595.1 uncultured Oscillospiraceae bacterium | reverse complement strand
CGGCCTGACCGTGGTGGATACCGCCACTGCCGAAATGTGCGGCCAGGTCATCTATCCCGCCGCTGTTCTGAACACCACCAAGAACGAAGAAGCCGCCAAGGCATTCCTTGACTATCTGACCGGCGATGCTGCAGACGCCGTGTTTGAGAAGGTAGGCTTCACCCCTGTTGCATAACCCCCTTATTCTTTTTTCTTTTTTTCGGTCCGGGCGGGGTGGGGACAACCCCGCCCGGGTCAAACTAAGCGCAACGGAAAGGTTGTGAAAATGTTGGATTGGTTCCCTCTTTGGAACTCCCTGCGTATTGCCGGGATCAGCACCGTCATTATATTTTTTGTAGGCATTTTTGCGGCCTATTATATTGCCAAAGCACCCCGATTGGTCAAGGGTATTCTGGATGTGATCCTGACCATGCCCTTGGTACTGCCCCCAACGGTGGTCGGTTATCTGCTCCTGCGCGTCCTTGGTCCCAAGCGACTGATCGGCTCGTGGTTTCTTTCCGTGTTTGGAGTAAAGCTGACCATGACCTGGTGGTCGGCGATCTTCGCCACAGTGGTGGTGATTTTCCCCCTGATGTACCGCACCGCAAGAGGTGCTTTCGAGTCCTTCGATGAAACGCTGGCCTATTCCGGCCAGACCCTTGGCCTATCCAATACTTATATTTTCTGGCGTATCCGGATGCCCTATTGCCGTCAGGGCATTCTGGCAGGAACGGTTCTGGCATTTGCCCGCGCTCTGGGCGAATACGGTGCCACCAGTATGATCGCGGGTTACACCCCCGGGCGCACCGCGACCATTTCTACGACGGTGTATCAACTCTGGCGCACCAATGACGATGCGCTGGCATTTAAGTGGGTCATGATCAACATGGCTATATCAGCGGTGGTTCTCCTCGTGGTCAACATGCTGGAGAAAAAGAACAGCAGTCCTCGTGTTCGTTCTGAAAAGGAGGCTGGCTGATATGGCTTTATTTGTGGATATAGAAAAACGGTTGGGAGCCTTTCATCTGAAGGTGGACTTCCAGGCCGAAAATGAAGTGCTGGCCCTGCTGGGCGCTTCAGGCTGCGGCAAGAGCATGACGCTCAAGTGCATCGCGGGCATTGAAACACCGGACCGGGGCCGCGTCGTTCTGGATGGAAGAGTGCTGTTCGACTCGGAAAAGAAAATCGACCTTCCCCCGCAGAAACGGAAAGTGGGCTACCTGTTTCAGCAGTATGCCCTGTTTCCCAATATGACCGTGCGGCAGAACATTGCCGCAGGGATCCGCAACAAGAAAGACGCCGCCTCGATGATTGACGAAATCATCCGGGTCATGAATCTGGAAGGCACGGAACACAAACGGCCCTATCAGCTTTCCGGCGGTCAGCAGCAGCGCGTGGCGCTGGCCCGCATTCTGGTCAACGAACCGGAAGTTCTGCTGCTGGACGAGCCTTTCTCTGCACTGGACAGCCACTTGCGTTTCCGGCTGGAACAGGAGCTGCGCGAAACGCTGCGCCGCTTCGGCAAGACCGTCATTCTTGTCTCCCACAATCGTGATGAAGTCTACCGCATGTCCGACAAGATTGCCGTGGTTCACGATGGGCACATCGAAGCCATGGGGACAAAGAAAGAACTGTTCCGCACACCGGAAACCCGCAACGGAGCTATTCTGACCGGCTGCAAGAATATTTCGCCCATCCGGAAGCTCGGTGAGCGCCGTGTTCTGGCGCTGGACTGGGACATGGAACTGGTCTTGGACAAAGATGTGGGCAATGCGACTTATATTGGAATGAGAATGCACGACATTGGCAGCGCGGGCGACAAGAATGTGTTCCGCTGTCAGGTGGTTGAAGAAATAGAAAATCCATTTTCCTTTACGATCATGCTTCGAAAGGAAGGCTGCGAGTGCACCGAACCGATCGGATGGGAGATGGAGAAGGATGTTTGGAAGAGTTTGCGGGCGGACAGTGTTGAAATTTGCCTGCCTCCGGAATCCATCCTATTGCTGAAGGAGTAAACTATGCTGAAAAATCCTGATTTTATCACCGCGCGTGGCCTGTTGGTGGATACGGTCAGCGCGGTGGACGTGGAAGAAGTCTCACTGGCGGAATGCATTGGACGAGTACTGGCGGAAGACGTGATTGCTGCCGATAACGTACCGCCTTTTGACCGCTCCCCCTACGATGGCTACGCCTTTCGCAGCGAAGATGTGGCCGGGGCGACCAAAGAGGACCCCGTGGTTTTGTACATCGTGGAAGAAGTTCCTGCCGGCGCGGTTCCTACCAAGGCCTGTACCAAGAACACTGCGGTGAAGATCCTAACCGGCGCACCCATCCCGGAGGGCGCGGACTGTGTGATCAACTACGAGCGCACGGAGTTCAACGAAAGCTCGGTGAAGATCTTTGAGCCGGTCAAAGCGGGTTCCAACATCGTTCTCACCGGGGAAGACGTGAAGAAGGGGGATCTTCTGGCCTGCAAAGGTCAGGTCATTGATGCCGGCACCGCCGGTACGCTGGCATCGCAGGGAATTGCAGTGCCCAAAGTGTTCCGACGCCCCAGGGTCGGCATCCTTTCCACCGGAAACGAGGTTTTCGAGGTGGGTGAGCCGCTTGCTCCCGGAAAAATCTATAACTCCAATCGTTACACGTTGACTGCCGCTTTAGAGGATATCGGCTGCGAGCCGATCTATCTGGGTCTGGCTGGAGACAGCGCCGAGGCCATTCGCACCTTGCTGCTGAAAGGCCTCGAACAATGCGACGCCATTCTGAGTACCGGCGGTGTGTCGGTAGGTGACTACGATTTTACCCCGGATGCCATGGAACAGGCGGGAGTCGATCTTCTGTTCCGGGGTGTGCAGCTCAAGCCGGGTATGGCTTGCGCTTACGGCGAAAAGGACGGCAAACTGGTCTGCGGTCTGTCCGGCAACCCCGCTTCTTCGTTGACCAATTTTCATGCAGTGGCCGTGCCCGCCCTGAAGAAACTGGCTGGCCAAAAAGACTATATGCCGCAGGAAATGATGGTCACATTGAAAAACGGGTTTAAGAAGAAAAGCCCCACCACCCGCCTGCTGCGGGGCAGGCTGGATCTGTCCGATGGGACGGTAGGCATGACCCTGCCGAAGGATCAGGGCAACGTAGTCATCAGCAGCGCCATTGGCTGTAATGTGATGGCTGTCGTTCCCGCCGGTACCGGGCCGCTGGAAGCTGGGGCCACACTGAAAGGATTTTTGGTATGAAAAAGATAAAGGTTGAAGAAGCAGTGGGCATGACCCTCTGCCATGACATTACCGCCATGCGGGACGGCTTTAAGGGCGCTTTGTACAAGCGCGGCCATGTGATCACCGAAGAGGACATCCCCCAACTGCTGGATATTGGAAAGAAGACTATCTTTGTGTGGGAAGAAAACGCCGGAGAGATCCATGAGGAAGACGCAGCCCTGCGCATGGCCGCCATGGCACCGGTGGAGCTGGCTCATTACACCGGCCCCTCGGAGGGCAAGATGCAGCTGATGGCTGATCAGCGCGGCATGTTCCGGGTGAATGTGGAACTGCAGCGGGAGATCAATTCCATCGGTGACATTACCATCACCAGCCTGCCCGACCACTACCCTGTGGAAGCAGGTGCCCGCATTGCGTCCATGCGTATTGTGCCTTTGGTGACTCAGGAAGAGCAGATCATTCAGGCAGAAAAGCTGTGCGAGGGCAAAAAGTTGTTTGACCTGCGCCCTTATCAGCAGAGGAAGGTGGGCATTATCATCACCGGTTCTGAGCTTTACAACGGCCGCATCAAGGACAAGTTTGAGCCGGTTGCCCGCAAGAAGCTGGAACCGTATCCTGCCGATATTCTGGGTGTCACGATCTGCGACGATGAATTAGATATGTTGGACAATGCTGCCAAGGCATTTTTGGAGCAAGGTGCCGACTTGCTGATCTTCAGCGGCGGCATGTCGGTGGATCCCGATGATCTGACCCCCACCGCGATCCGCACGCTGGGCGCCGATGTGATTACCCACGGTGTCCCCTCTCAGCCGGGCAATATGACTCTGGTCGCTTATTTGGATGACGTGGCCATTCTGGGTGTACCCGGCGCTGCCATCAGTTCGCCCACCACCATGTTTGACGTGCTGCTGCCCCAAGTGTTCACCGGCGATAAGCTGACCAAGGCGGACTTGATCAAGCTGGGTGACGGCGGCCTTTGCCAGCAGTGCAAGCCCTGCCATTTTCCCAACTGTACATTTGGAAGATACTAATGAGATTTTACTAAGCTGAGACGAGGTTAAATGCCATGAAAGACGGCTTTGGACGGGAAATTACATATTTGCGTTTGTCCGTTACGGAGCGCTGCAATTTGCGCTGCCGCTATTGCATGCCCGAGGACGGCATCTGCACGAAACGCCATGAGGACATGCTGACTGAGGACGAGATGATCATGGCGGTGCAAGCCGCAGCAAGTTTGGGTATCCACAAGCTGCGTTTGACCGGCGGTGAACCTCTCGTCAAGAAAAATATTCTCTCGATCTGTGAGCGTGCCGCCAAATTGGATGGCATCAAGGAAGTCTGCCTGACCACGAATGGAACGCTGCTGCCTCAGATGGCAAAGCAGCTGCGTGACGTGGGTGTGGATCGATTGAACATCAGCTTGGATACCCTGAACCCTGAGAAGTACGCTTACATTACGCGCCGTGGGACGCTGGATCAGGCGCTGCGAGGCATTGAGGCGGCATTGGAGGCAGGATTTGACCGGTTGAAGATCAACGCTGTGCTGATCGGTGGCTTCAATGACGATGAGATCCCTGCTTTGGCCGAGCTGACCCGCCGTTATCCTGCTGATATGCGCTTCATCGAACTGATGCCTATGACCGACAACGAGGAGTTTGGACAGAAGGCTTATGTCCCCGGTGCTGCAGTTCTCACAGCTCTTCCGGAGCTGGAGCCGGTGGACTATGCAGACGGTGTGGCAAAACTGTATCATCTGCCCGGCGCACAGGGCAACATCGGTTTGATCAGCGCGGTCAGCAGCCACTTCTGTGCCACCTGCAACCGCATTCGCCTGACGGCCGATGGCAAGCTGAAGCCCTGTCTGCATTCGGACCAGGAGTACGCCATCAAGGGTCTCGACTACGAGGGGATGCGCCGGGAGATGGAACGTGCCATTCTGGCCAAGCCTGCCTGCCATGCGCCCCTGTCGGCTGCCGAGCGCAGCAACGCCGGGCGCAACATGAACCAGATCGGAGGGTGACCCATGACCAATATTCCTGTCATTGCCTTCGCCGCCTATTCCGGAACGGGCAAGACGACTCTGATTGAAAAACTTATTGTTGCTTTGAAAGAAAAGGGCCTGCGCCTGGCGGTCATCAAGCATGACGGCCACAAGTTTGAAATTGACCATGAGGGGAAAGACTCCTGGCGGTTTGCCAAGGCGGGAGCCGATATTACCATGATCAGCTCTGACGAGAAAACTGCCTACATTGAGAAGGGTGACCTCTCTCTGGAGCAGTTGATCGGCATGGTACACGATGTGGATCTGATTCTGGTGGAAGGCTATAAGAACAAAGAGCTGCCCCAGATCGGAATCGCGCGCAAAGAAACGGGGAAAGGCTTCACGGCCGAACTCAGTCGGTTTGTTGCTCTGGTTTCTGATATGGAAGTAGAGACCGAGCTGCCCTGCTTTGGTCTGGAAGACATTGCGGGTATTGTTCAGTTTATTCTGGATTATATCGGCACAAAGGACGAAGGCGTAAGGAATGGGGACGATTTTACTCACTTTAACGAGGAAGGTCGGGCCAAGATGGTGGACGTGGGCGAAAAACCCGAATCCCGCCGCACCGCAATTGCTGCCGCCCGTGTGCTGGTCAGCCGTGAGACGTTTGCGTTGATCAAATCCGGCGGCATGAAGAAGGGCGACGTGCTGACCGTGGCCCAGATCGCCGGAGTTATGGGCGCCAAGCGCACCCCGGATTTGATTCCCATGTGCCATCCTGTCATGATCGATGGCATCGACCTGTCCCTTCATTTGGACGAAAAACGCTGCAGTGTGGAAATCGAAGCCACTGTGTCCTGTGACGGGCGCACCGGTGTGGAGATGGAGGCGTTGACCGCGGTTTCTACGGCGGCCCTGACCGTCTATGATATGTGCAAGGCTGTGCAGAAGGACATGGTCATCCGTGATATCCGCCTGCTGAAAAAGACCGGCGGTGTCCACGGAGATTATTTTAGGAAGCACTGAACAAATCGCCAACGGGTCCTGACCGGCTAATTTTCCGCCATTTGCCCTCAAAATGCTCGGAAATACACAAAGTATTCCCTGCGCTTTTGAGATCAACTTGAGAAAATTTTCTCGCCCAGGCCTCCGCCGCGATTCGTTCCGTCCTTACCGAGAGAGGAGCTTGCGTTATGAATTACAATGCAGCAGTCATTACCATCAGCGACAAGGGCGCCCGTGGGGAGCGTATGGATACCAGCGGCCCCGCCCTTTGCGACATGTTGAAAGAGAACGGTTGGGATGTGGTGTATACCAACATCATTCCCGACGAGAAAGAACAAATCAAAGCGGAACTGATGAACTGCGCCGATGAGCGTGGGATCGCTCTGGTGCTGACCACCGGCGGCACGGGATTCTCTCCTCGTGACATTACGCCCGAGGCTACCTTGGAAGTGATCGAGCGCCGCACGCCCGGTATTCCTGAGGCCATGCGTGCCGAGAGCCTGCGTATTACGCCCAAAGGCTGTCTCAGCCGATCCGAGGCAGGCATCCGCAAAGGCACGTTGATCATCAATTTGCCCGGCAGTGAAAAGGCGGCCAAGGAAAATCTGGCGGCGGTGCTGGGGGCCTTGGAGCATGGAATGGATATGCTGTACAGCGCCGGTTCCGCCGACTGCGCCGAGGGGCATCATCATCACCACAAGAAGAAGGCACCCTCCGTGGATCAGTGGCTGAAAGAGGCCAAGGCCGATCCCAGCGCAGCGAAAATCGGCATGTATCTGACCCACAACGGTATTGTGCGTCAAACCGCCAAGGCCAAAGCACGCAATAACGATGTGACGGCGCCGGATGTGACCGGAATGCAGTTCTCCTATGACGAGAAAAAGGTCAACGCCGTCATTGAGGATGCTTACAAGCTGGAGGGTATTTACTACATCAGGGTTTGGCTCAATGAGGGAGAACTGCAAGTGGGCGATGACATCATGTATGTCCTCATCGGCGGCGATATCCGGCCCCATGTGGTGGATGC
>CAZDXX010000074.1:1360-7227 GCA_964509595.1 uncultured Oscillospiraceae bacterium | reverse complement strand
GGTACTGTGGGTACCGTGGCGGAAAAGACCGCCTATGGCTACGTAAAGAAATACTGCGAGGAACGCGGACTGAAGATTTCCAAGGCTGAAGAGACTCGTTTGGCTCTGGGGTGTACCGGAGTGAAGCGTACTACCGGCCAGCATCCGGGTGGTATGGTTGTTATTCCGCAGGATAAAGAAATCTACGACTTCTGCCCGGTGCAGCATCCGGCGGATGACAAGGACTCCGATATCATCACCACCCATTTTGAATATCACTCCATGGAGTCCAACCTGCTGAAGCTGGACATGCTGGGTCATGATGACCCGTCCATGATCCGTATGCTGCAGGATCTGACCGGCGTGGACCCCCAGAAGATTCCGTTGGATGACCCGGACACCATGAGCCTGTTCACCTCGTCCAAGGCACTGGGCTTTGAGAATGACCCCATCCTTGGCCCTACGGGTGCAGTGGCGATTCCGGAGTTTAACACCAAGTTTACCCGAGGTATGCTGGAGGAGACGCAACCGCATCAGTTTGATATCCTTCTAAGATTGTCCGGTTTCTCCCATGGTACCGATGTGTGGCTTGGTAATGCTCGGGATCTGATTTTGGAACAGGGTGTTGCTGTCGGTGATGCAATCGGTTGTCGTGATGATATTATGATTTACCTGATTCAGTGCGGCTTTGAACCCAAGCGCGCGTTTAAAATCATGGAGGCTGTTCGTAAGGGTAGAGGTTTGCCGGACGGTGCAGAGCAGGAGATGATTGAACACAATGTGCCTGATTGGTACATTGGCTCCTGTAAAAAGATCAAATACCTGTTCCCGAAAGCTCACGCGGTGGCCTATGTTATGATGGCATTCCGCATTGCCTGGTTCAAAGTGCATCATCCGCTGGCGTTCTATGCGACGTTCTTCTCGATTCGAGCTAAGGCGTTTGACGCCACGGTCATGTGCCAGGGTATGGATCGCTGTTTGGCAAAGATGCGCGAAATTCAGGCCAAGAGCCAGTTCAAAGAGAAGGAGAAGCGACCTACAGCGGTTGAGGAAGATATGCTGGTTACGCTGGAAGTTGTTTACGAGTTCTATCTGCGTGGCTTCCAGTTCGAACGTATGGATATCTTCCGTTCCGACGCGACGCGATTTATTCCGGACTTTGAGAAGAACACGCTGCTGCCGCCATTCGATGCTATTCCTGGTTTGGGTGAGTCTGCTGCTATTGACTTGGCCAACGCTAAGAAACGGGGCGATTATATTTCTGTTGAAGAGATTGCTTTGGCGTGTCCTAAGGCATCGAAAACGCACATCCAACAGCTGAAAGAAGCGGGTGCCTTCGGCGCTTTGCCCGACACGAGCCAGATTTCGTTGTTTTAAGGATTTGCTGTGGCGTGACTGGCTTCAGTGCGGAGAGAAACGTACACCGCATATTGCATACCAAATTCCGTAAAATATTGAAAGCAGTCTGCTGATTCGACAGCATCATACGGCACATAATGATAAAATCACGGTATACCAAATTTTGGTATACCGTGATTTTGCTTTTACAAAGGAGGACAAACCAATGCCGGTCACATGCACAGAACAGGGGCGGATCCTGACCGCACGGTTAGCAGGGGAGATCGATCATCACGCGGCAAAAGAAATAATGGCGCAGTTATCGGAAGAAATTGATGCGGTGCTGCCGGAACGGTTGGTGCTGGAACTGTCACAGGTCACATTCATGGACAGTTCAGGCATTGCGGTGTTGCTCAGTGTTTGGCGGCGAATGGGCCAACTGGAAGGAACGGTAGAAGTGCGCCAAGCCCCGCCGCAGGCGCAAAAAGTACTGCAGGCAGCCGGAATCGACCGACTGCTGAAATTTGTATGATAGGAGTGATACATACATGAGACAAGTAATCAATCAGGCTACGGTGCAATTCCTGTCCCGTTCCGCCAACGAAGGCTTTGCGCGCACTGTGGCAGCCTGTTTTGCTGCGCAGTTGGATCCCACATTGGATGAGATCAATGATTTGAAGACGGCCGTGTCTGAGGCTGTGACTAATGCTATTGTACACGCGTACCCCGATGCTTTGGGTAGGGTGACTATGACAATGAAACTGTTTGAAGACAACACCGTAGAGATTACAGTAAAGGATCGTGGTATCGGAATTGCCGACTTGGAGCAGGCTCGCATGCCGCTATATACGACCGGCGGCGCTGAGCGGGCCGGCATGGGGTTTACCATTATGGAGAGCTTTATGGACGGAATGAAGGTACGTTCTGTGCCCGGTAAAGGCACTACCGTTGTTTTGTCTAAAAAAATCTCCCGTAGGGTAGGAGGCGTGCGGTGAGCATTGCCGATACCCCTGAACTGTTGGAAGCGGCACGGGCGGGGGACAATGAAGCCTGTACACGCATTTTGGAGGAAAATGCCGGGTTGATTTGGAGTGTCGTGCGTCGTTACTATGGCAGAGGTGCGGAAGCGGAAGACTTATATCAGCTGGGCTGTCTGGGATTTTTAAAGGCTGTTCGAGGTTTTGACGATGCGTATGGAACTCAGTTTTCCACTTATGCCGTGCCGAAAATTGCCGGTGAGATTCGTCGCTTTTTGCGGGATGATGGTTCGGTGAAAGTAAGTCGTGGTGTTAAAGAACGTGCTGCAACGATCTACGCGGCGCGCAGCCGTCTGACCGCGGATTTGGGGAGAGAACCGACACTGTCAGAACTGGCGGCCGATATTGGTCTGACCCCAGAGGATATTGCTGCGACAGAAACTGCTGTAGGTCCCGTTACATCCCTACAGGCAGAAACAGCAGAGGGACTGACGCTGGAAAGTACTCTGGGCGAAGATGGTATGGAAGAGCATGTGGTGGAGCGTGTAGCCTTGCGTGCAGCCATCGATGATTTACCGGAACGGGAACAGCAGGTTATTCTACTGCGTTTTTACAAGAACATGACACAGGATAGAACGGCTAAGGTGCTGGGCGTTAGTCAAGTACAAGTGTCACGAATAGAGCGTAAAGCCATGGAGCATTTACGGCAGAAGTTGGGATAAAGAAACTATTTGTAACTGACCTGTTACAGAAATGAGAGGAAGGTTGTGGCTGTTATGGTAAAATAAAGATAAGAACAAATAAAGGAGGTTCCGATCATGAAACAGAAACGATTTCTATGTCTTTTACTTGCTGTGCTGATGTTGATGCCCATGAATGTTTTTGCGGCGGAAGATACAGAAGAACGCTGGACTCGCACAGAAGGAAACGGCAGTTATGTGACCATTCGTGTGCCTGCCCCGGAGGGGGAAAACATGATTTGGTCGGACTACCAGAAACTGTCTGTTCGCTATTCGGATACAAAGGAACCGGTAGCTCTGGCTAGCACATATAAAAGCGGTTATTTGTTTGCAACGGTTCCTGCGGAGGATGTGAACCGACCGCTGGAGGTATTCAAAGGTGAGCCGCTGGAGTTTGAGGATTGTTTTGTTTATTGGGAATCGAATGGAAAACAGGAAGGTTTTTATGATGCGCCCCTTGGAACAGATGAATTAAACATTCGTGGAATTATCCTAGGGAACGGGGCTGAGGGCCTGAATCCGGATCAGACAATTACGCGTGCAGAAGCATTTACGATTATTTGCCGACTGCTTTCCTTGGAGCCGGAAGGAACTCCCGGGTTTGCAGATGTTTCGGAGGATGATTGGTACTATGACACCGCTTCGGCGGCTAAGGCGGCTGGTATTACTGTCGAGAAGGAGTACTTTAATCCATTGCGTACAGTGACTCGCGGTGAAGTCACAGTCATGTTGGCTCGGGCCATGAAGACGATTGGTTGGATGAAGGATGGAACGGGATCTGCCGCGGACTTGGATCTGGCGGATGCTGAAGCAATTCCTGACTGGGCGTTGGAATCTTATTTGGCGTTCAATCCGTATAATGTTGGTATCTTTTCTTATCAAAATACGGAAGAGTTGGATGAATTCGGGTATATTCAGGAAGCCTTAGCCAGGCAGGAACAGGATGCGACCCGGGGTGAGGTCATTGAGATGGTTTACAATGCCATGAGGATGATCCCTGTTTATCCCACCCAGACTGCAATCAACTGGGGATTTGATACAGAGATGCCTGCCATTGATGGGTCGACCTCCACGTTACCGTACACCAATGCTGTATACAACGCCATGTACAGCAATTATTACAACCATCCAGATCTCCCGAAAAAGCATTCCAAGAGTTATTACTCTTATGATCGGCTGATCGACGGTGAGGTGGACTTGCTGTTCATCTCCACTAAGCCCACGGAAGATACCATTGCCAAGGCGAAAGCGGCCGGAGTGGAACTGGAACTGATCCCGATTGCCTATGATGCCATGGTGTTTTTCACCAACGGGGAGAATGCTGCCGGTAATTTGACTATGGAGCAGATTCGAAATATTTATGTGGATAATGCATATACGAACTGGTCTGAACTAGGTGGCCCGGATGCTGGGTTGATTCCTTATTGCCGCAATGCTGACAGCGGCAGCCAGGCTCAGATGGAAGAATTCTTCCTGAAGGGCAGCGAGATCCATCCTGATATTAAGCGGGAAAATACGGCCATATCTATGTCCTCGGTACTGACCGATGTTTGGCAGGCTAAGACAGACGATCCTCTGGCATACGCCTTGGGATACAGCATCTACTATTACTACCAGAGTGCATCCTATATTTTCCTGTCTGACATGAGTGACCTGAAGCTGCTCTCTGTCAATGGGGTCTACCCCACCGATGAAACCATCGCCGATGGCAGCTATCCTTTAGCTGGTTACAATTACGCCGTGGTGCGTGCTGATGAGCCGGAAGATTCGATTGCCCGCCGTATGGTTGAGTTCATGCTCTCTGAGCAAGGGCAGCAGTGTGTTCTCAACGCCGGGTTTGGTGCGCTGAAGTAAACAACAGAAATGCAAAGGCCCCGGGTGTCAAATAGTGGACACCCGGGGCCAAATAATTAGTTGCAGTTGTGGAAAAAATCACACCATGGACGCAAAGTACAATTTATGCAGTCCGGCTTGCGGGCGGTACACACGGCACGACCGTGAAGCACCAAACGGTGGCAGAAATTGTTGGATTCCTCGGGGGGCAGGATGGTGCGTAGCTGCTGCTCTACCTTAGCTGGATCCTTGGTGCCGTCGGTCAGACCCAGTTTGCCGGATATGCGGATGCAGTGGGTGTCGGCCACCACTACGCCGGGTGTATGATATACATCACCCAAGATTAGATTGGCCGTCTTGCGGCCCACACCGGGCAAACGCAGCAGATCATCCATATTGTCGGGCACTTTGCCATCGAACTCAGCCAACATCATTTGAGATGCGGCAACGATATCCCGGGCCTTGGCGCGAAAAAAGCCGGTGGAATGTATGTATGTTTCCACTTCGGCAACATCAGCCTGCGCCAATGCCTCCAATGTGGGATAGCGGGCAAAAAGGGCCGGGGTGACCTGGTTGACCCGTTCGTCGGTGCACTGAGCGGCCAGACGGACGGCAAACAGCAGTTCATAGGGTTTGGGATAATTTAGAGAGCAGATACTGTCGGGATAGAGGGCTTTCAGTTCGTCCACGATGGAGCGGATATCTTCCTTACTTTTCACGATGATCACCTCTGCGGCCATCATAGCATAAACCGACACGATTTTCAATTTCTCTCTGTTGCCAAAAGCAGGTTCCCTGTGTATAATGTTGAAAAATGAAGAAATAAGGAGAAGGCGATATGGTAGTACAAAATATGGATTTCCTGGCCGCTTTGGACCCCGAAGTGGGCGAAGCGGTCAAGGCAGAATATAATCGTCAGTGCCGCAACATTGAGCTGATTGCATCCGAAAACTTTGTCAGTCCTGCTGTGTTGGCTGCTGTCGGCACCGTGCTGACAAAC
>CAZDXX010000074.1:0-1350 GCA_964509595.1 uncultured Oscillospiraceae bacterium | reverse complement strand
GGTGCCAGTGTGTAGACGTGGTGGAGGATATTGCACGCAAGCGTGCCTGTGAGCTGTTCGGTGCCGATCACGCCAACGTGCAGCCGCATTCCGGTGCATCTGCCAACTATGCGGTGTATCAGGCCCTGTGCCAGACCGGGGACACCGTACTGGGTATGAACTTGGCCCATGGCGGCCATCTGACCCACGGCTCTCCCGTGAACTTCTCCGGCAAGAACTACAATATCGTTCCTTACGGTGTAAATGACGACGGATATATCGATTATGATCAGCTGCGTGATCTGGCGAAGAAGCATCAGCCAAAAATGATTCTGGCCGGTGCGTCTGCGTATCCCCGTATTATCGATTTCAAGACCATTCGTGAGATTGCCGACGAAGTGGGAGCCTACTTCTTTGTGGATATGGCGCACATTGCCGGCCTGGTGGCGGCAGGATTACATCCGTCTCCTATTCCTTATGCTGATGTGGTATCCACCACGACCCATAAGACCCTGCGCGGTCCCCGTGGTGGTGTCATTTTCTGCAAGGAAGAGCATGCCAAGAAAATCGATTCCGCAGTTTTCCCCGGTAGCCAGGGCGGCCCGTTAGAGCATGTCATTGCCGGTAAAGCCGTGGCCTTTGGCGAGGCACTGAAGCCTGAATTCAAGGAATATCAGAAACAAATTGTTAAGAATGCTTCTGTTTTGGCTGAGACTCTAAAGGAACAGGGGTTTGATTTGGTCTCCGGCGGCACCGACAATCACTTGATGCTGGTGGATCTGCGGCCTGCCCACCTGACCGGTAAGGAGATGGAGAAGCGCCTGGACGAGGTGAATATCACTGTCAACAAGAATTCCATCCCCAATGATCCTGAAAAACCCTTTGTTACCTCCGGTATCCGTGTGGGTACTCCGGCCGCTACTACCCGCGGCTTTAAGGAAGAAGATATGAAGGTGATTGGCCGCCTGATGTGGGAAACTGCCACCGAGTTCGAAGCGAAGGCAGACGCGATCCGTGAGGAAGTCAAGACATTGACCGACAAATATCCTCTTTACGATTAATCGAACACGTGTTAGAATAGAGGGGTAATTCCCCTCTATTCTTTTTCTGAAAAGGGAGGCTTCTCCATGGCATATCGTCCATTGGCGGATGAGATCCGCCCCACGACTCTGGATGAGGTGGTGGGTCAGAAGCATATTCTGGGCTCCGATGGCCTGTTGCGTCGTATAATCGAATCAAATAATATACCGAATCTGGTATTTTACGGCCCGTCCGGCACAGGAAAAACCACTGTGGCCAACATTATTGCAAAGCAGTCAGGCCGTGCTTTGCGGCGAATCAATGCGACTACGGCGTCTTTGTCCGACATTA
>CAZDXX010000073.1:0-7288 GCA_964509595.1 uncultured Oscillospiraceae bacterium | reverse complement strand
CCATCTTCTTAGAAACGCCCAAGAAGGGGCAGATACCCAGAAATTGAACCAGAACAAAGTTTTCTGCAAAGATGGCAAAAATCGCCAAGGAGAGCAATTCACCTAAACTCATGCTTTGCTACCTCCTTTTTTGGGACGGCGCAGAAACTGCACAAATGCGATCAAACAGCCAAGTGTTATGAATCCGCCGCAGGGAGACAGAATCAAGCCAACAGGGTTGGAGCTGATGACGGGGATGGGAATACCCCAGATAGTGCCGGCACCCAAAATCTCGCGAATAGCGCCCAGAATAGCCAAAGCACCGGTGAAGCCCAGACCGGTGAATACGCCGTCCAGGAAGGAACGGCCCGGAGTATTCTTGGAAGCAAAGGCCTCCGCACGACCCAAAATGATGCAGTTGACGACGATCAAAGGAATGTAAAGACCGAGAGATTCTGACAGACTCTGAACAAAGGCCTGCATCAGTAAATCAACTGCTGTCACGAAGGTGGCGATGACTACCACATAGGAGGCAATACGGATCTCGTTGGGGATCACCTTTCGAAGCAGAGAGATGACGAGATTGGAGCAAGCCAGAACAGCTGCCGTGGATAAACCCATGCCCAATCCATTCTGTAGAGAGGTGGTAGTGGCCATGGTGGGGCACATGCCCAACAACAGGACAAACGTGGGATTTTGGTAGATTAAACCGTTTAGCGCAATGCGGCCGGCCTCACCACGTTGGACGCCGAAGTTGGTTTTCAGCCAGCCAACCATGCGCTGGAGGATATTTTGATTAGACTTCTCCGTCATCGATGAGCTGACCTCCTTCTGCGTCATAGTTTAGCACGGCAGTCAGGGCGGTGTTGATACCCTCAGTGACGGCTTTGCTGGTAATGGTGGCACCGGTAATTGCATTGATAGCATTGTTGCCGCTATTAACAGTAATCGTGCCGGACTTGCCGGTAAATTGGGTTAGAAATTCCGGGTTTTCCGCTTTGGAACCTAAACCGGCGGTTTCGGAATGGTCTAAGATAGCGACACCGGTTACAGAACCGCCCTCATTTACGCCGACCATCAGGCTGATAGCGCCGCCGAAACCGTTAGGGGCAACTTCCACGCAGTAGCCCTTGAATTGGGTGCCGGCATAAGCACCGGTGATGCCGATGATTGTTTCGTTTTCACTATACAGCTGGGAAAACACATCAGCGCCGGGGATCACGGAAACCATAGCTTCCTGCCGCCTGGCTGCTGCATGTTCGGCAATGGTATCGGCTGTGATGGCGTTGACCAAAGAAAGAATGAATGCGGCGATGGCAGTGATGATAAGCAGAGTTAGACTCAGACGAGCGGTCTGCTTCCAATCTATTTGGAGTCCCTTTTTTTCAGAAACTGCAGTATTTGCGTTGCTCATGCTTTGGTGCCTCCCTTCTTCTTATTCCAGAATCGTGAAGCGCCATAGCGATGGGGCATGCCGGCCTTGTCAATCAGCCAGACAAAGGCATTCATGATCAGGATGGCAAAGCTGACACCCTCGGGGTACGCGCCAAAGTAACGAAGAAACACCGTTAGACCACCACAGCCGATGGCGTAAATGATTTGGCCCTTGGCGGTAACGGGCGAGGTGACATAGTCGGTTGCCATGAAGATGGCGCCCAATAGCAAACCGCCACCCAACAGGTTGTAAAGCATCCATTCCAGAGGATCATTTCCGCCAAGGGGAAACAGATAAGTCAGCGCTGCCACAGTCCCGATGTACCAAAGCGGGATGCGCAGGGAAATCACTTTGCGCAGAACCAGGTAGATGCCCCCCAAAATCAAAGCAACAGAACTCACTTCGCCAAGGGAACCACCGTGAGCGCCAACCAGCATTTCACTGAGGGTATAATCCGGAATAATGCCTTGGTGAAGGCTGGCCATGGGAGTGGCGGAAGTAACGGCATCAACAGTCATTTCCAGACCGGACCAGAAATCGGTACCGGCACTTGCCCATGTGTTCATCAAGGAAGGGAAAGAGAACAGAAAGACGCGACCGGCGAGCGCGGGGTTCATAAAGTTTTTGCCCAAACCTCCATAAAGCTGTTTGACAACTACAATGGCAAAGAAACAACCGATAATTGCCATCCAGTAAGGGGCATTAACGGGCAGACACATGGCCAACAACATACCGGTGACGCAGGCAGATAAATCACCAATGCTTATGTATTTTTTCATAAGCAAACGATACAGGAACTCGAAGGCAACGCATGCAACCATGCAAACTAAGGTCATGACCAGTACACGCGGACCAAAGAAATAGGCAGACACACCCAAAGAGGGAAGCAAAGCGATCATGACATCCAGCATTGCGCCGCGGACGCTTTCGCCGGAAGTAATGTGAGGAGAGGACGCAACTGTGAACTTTGGAGGAAGGGTAAAATCAGGCTTTTTTGAATTGAAAGCACTCATTGCATGGCCTCCTGTTCTTCACGCTCGGCTTTGGCCTTGTCCAACGCGGCCTGGCGATCTTTTTTCAATTGGTCCTGACGACGAATTTCGTTCTTTGCAGTTCGAATGCTCTGCACCAAGCGAATATGTGAGGGGCAGACATACGCGCAGGAACCACATTCAATGCAGTCCATAATGTGAAAGTTTTCCAATTCAAGGAAACGGCCGTTTCTGCTGTACGAATCGAAAAACAGAGGAGTCAGGTTCATGGGACATGCCTTGATGCAACGGCCGCAGCGAATGCAAGGGGGATCCTTAATGGGGATGGGGGAACATTCCTTGCGTGCCATAAACAACAAGGCGTTGGTGCCCTTGATGGTGGGAGCTTCGAGGTTGTATTGCGCATTCCCCATCATGGGGCCGCCCAATAGGACACGTCCGGGTTCTTCCGCCAAACCGTCGCATTCTTCCAACAGATGTGACAAAGGAGTGCCAATGGGAACCAGCAGGTTGCGAGGCTTATTGACTGCACCACCGGACACGGTAACGATACGACGCGTCAGGGGAAGCCCGTGAACAACAGCGTCATAGATTGCCGCAGTGGTGGAGATATTAAACACCGCGCATTTTACATCGGCAGGCAACTTGCCGGATGGAACTTGACGGCCGGTCAGCTTCTGAATTAGCTGCTTTTCTGCGCCTTGAGGATACCGGGTCTTGAGCACAATGATTTTGATGCCGCTTTCTTTGGGCAAAAGAGAACGCAAATGTTCGATACCATCCATCTTGTTGGCTTCAATGCCGATAAAGGCTTTTTTTAAGCCAAGTGCACGCATCAAAATTTCTACGCCGCCCAAAATTCGTTTTCCGGATTCCAACATTAAGCGATGGTCAGCTGTGATGTAAGGTTCACATTCAGCACCGTTTATGATCAATGTATCGACATTGCCGATGGCACCCTTCAATTTTATGCTGGTGGGAAAACCTGCGCCACCCAGACCGACAATGCCTGCATCAGCGATTAAATCAACAATTTCCCAGCCGGTCAAATTCTCGGGGGCGGCTTTGCGTTGCAATGGGGGAGCGGGGGTGTTCTGAAAGTCATTTTCGATAACAACTGACATAGCACGCAAACCGTTGGGGTGGGGGCGAGGCTCGACGGCCACAACTGTTCCGGACACAGAAGCGTGAATGGGGGCACCCAAGCCGACAGGTTCTGCAATTTTTTGACCCATCATTACGTAGTCGCCTTTGGATACGATGGGGTTACAGGGAGCACCTACGTGCATTGCCATGGGCAGGACCACATATTCGGGAGCGTGATTTAAAACGGTTGAGGCTTTTCTGTTGGTGGCACCTTTCCGGTCATGGGGATGGACACTGCCGTATAGTCTGTGCAGCATGTTATTTCACCTCGTGCTCGATTGTGGAAGTAAGCTGTGTTTATAACGACAAAAGAAACGTTTATAATAATTCTATTTTACCGAAATACTATGAAACTGTCCATTATGGCAAAACACAATTTTCGACATTCTGTAATTATGCATTTTAGTTAATTTATCACATTAAAGTGTAAATGCGAGATGTTTGTTAAAAAATAAGAAAATATAAAAAGCTCGCATTGAAAGAAATGGAGAAATTTCAAGAATTCCAAGGGCTGCGTTGACAAAACGGCAAAAAAAATGTAAGATAAACGATAATACATTTTGCGCATATTTATCCCTGAAGGAGGCGCTGTTTTATGAAGATCCGTGGCGCAAAGATTGTTTTGGAATGTCTGCTGGAACAAGGTGTCGACACCGTGTTCGGTTATCCCGGCGGAACGATTCTGAATATTTATGATGAACTGGAACTTGGTGGATACAATAAAAAGATTCGCCACATTCTGACTGCCCATGAACAGGGCGCATCACATGCTGCAGATGGCTATGCCCGTTCCACCGGTAAAGTCGGTGTGTGTTTTGCCACGTCCGGCCCGGGTGCTACCAATCTGACCACTGGTATTGCCACAGCATACTATGATTCTTCTCCCGTAGTGTTCATTACCTGCAACGTGGCGGAGAATTTGATCGGAAAGGACTCCTTCCAGGAGGTCGATATCACCGGAATATCCATGCCTATCACCAAGGCTAACTATTTGGTTCGTGATGTCAATCAACTTGCCGACGTGATTCGTGAAGCTTTTGCCATTGCTCGATCCGGCCGTCCCGGCCCCGTTTTGATCGACATTGCCAAGAATGCCACTGCTGCTGAGGCGGAGTTTACTCCATTGCCTCGCCATGAACATGCTTCTCAGGGGCGTCTGGGTGCAATGCTCCGAAGAGCCAGCCATGACCTGAAGACGCCTGAACCCGATGCCGGTGATATTCAGACTTTGCTGGATATGATAGAGGTATCTGAGCGTCCTCTGGTGCTGGTGGGTGGCGGTGTCATTCGATCCAAGAACGCAGTGCCTGAGTTCCGTAAGTTTATGGAGACATTGGATGCTCCTGTTACGTCCACCATTATGGGCGGCGGCGCATGCCCGGGCAACCATCCTCTGTTTACCGGTATGATCGGCATGCATGGCTCCCATGCCTCCAACATGGCTTCTGCTGAGTGTGATCTTCTGATCGCCATTGGCTGCCGTTTCTCTGACCGTGTGGCTACCGATCCGGACAGCTTTGCTGCCAATGCCAAGATCGTACATATTGATATTGACCGTGCCGAGATCGACAAGAACGTTAAGACCGACCACCATATCATTGGTGATGCACGCCGTGTGCTGGAAATGCTGAATGAGCAGTTACCGAAGCATGACCACTCCGCGTGGAAGGAACAGGTTTTCGCCCGCAAGGAGATTCCGTTGCCTGCCAGTTCAGTTCTTCAGCCCCATGAAGTTCTCGAAACAATTCAAAAGGTGGCCAGTGATGCGATCATTGCGACCGATGTAGGTCAGCATCAGATGTGGTCTGCTCAGTACTATCACTTCTCTCGTCCTGGTCAGTTGATCACCTCTGGTGGATTTGGCACTATGGGTTTTGGCCTGGGTGCAGCTATGGGTGCTAAAGTAGGCAACCCGGATCAGGTTGTGGTTCATTGTACCGGCGATGGCTGTTTCCGTATGAACTGCCATGAGTTGTGTACGGTGGAGCATTATAACTTGCCTGTTATCACGGTTATCTTCAACAACCAGACACTTGGCATGGTTCGTCAGTGGCAGAACTTGATTTATGAAAAGCGTTTCTCTCAGACTGATTTGGATCGAGGCCCCGATTTTGTCAAGCTGGCAAATGCTTATGGCATTGATGGTGCTCGTGCGGCCACTCAGGCAGAGTTTGAGGAAGTGTTCCGCAAGGCTGTGGAATCCGGTAAGCCTTGGGTGATTGAATGTGCCATTGATAAGGACGCTATGGTGCACCCCATGGTTCCCGGAGGCGCAAATGCTACTAGTTTCCTGTTGGATTAAGGAGGGAGTTGAATGAACAGTATGGTTACCCGTCACACCCTCTCCGTTCTGGTTGAAAACTCGGCCGGTGTCCTTTCGCAGGTCTCTCGCCTGTTTTCGCGGAAGGGTTATAACATTGAATCTTTGGCGGTGGGTACTACCGATGATCCTGCCGTTTCTCGTATCACAATTGAAGTGTTGTGTGACGCAGCAATGATCGAGCAAATTATGAATCAGCTTCGCAAACTGTTTCCGGTCTACTCCGTACAGGAACTGCTGCCTGAGCGTTCTATCCGCCGTGAGCTGGTCATGTATAAGGTGCAGGCCGAGACCTCTGATGTGCGCAATGAGGTTATTCAGATTGCCAACATCTTCCGCGCGTCCATCATTGATGTGTCCCTGAAGTCTTTGACGCTGGCTTTGATCGGTGATGAAACCAAGGCGGAAGCTATGCAGAAGCTGCTGGAAGCATTCGGTATTTTGGAACTGGTTCGTACCGGTATGGTTGCGCTGGAGCGCGGCGCCTACACTATCGAGGATGATACCAAGGAGAAGACAGAATTTAATTTGGGAAAGAACTTTCTGTAAGGTTTATTTTGGGCAACTGATACTTTTCTTGAAAAAAGTATCAAGATTGTATCATAGTTTACATTCTTCTGCTGAGGATTGTATTATCATGGCAACATAATTAATAGACAACACCTACATTTATAAGGAGTGTTTTTAACATGGCAAAGATGTATTATCAGCAGGACTGCGACCTGAACTACCTGAACGGCAAGAAAATCGCTATCATTGGTTATGGCTCTCAGGGTCACGCTCATGCATTGAACCTGAAGGATTCCGGCTGCGATGTTTGCGTTGGTCTGCGAACTGGTTCCAAGAACTGGGCTGAGGCCGAGAAGGCTGGTCTGGCTGTTAAGACTGTCCAGGAAGCTGCTCAGTGGGCTGACATCGTTATGATGCTGATCAATGACGAAGTTCAGGCTCAGGTCTACAAGAACGACATCGCTCCCTATCTGACCGAAGGTAAGGCTCTGGCTTTCGCTCACGGTTTCAACATCCGTTATCAGCAGATCGTTCCTCCTGCCGGCGTGGACGTGTTTATGGCTGCTCCTAAGGGCCCCGGCCATACCGTTCGTTCTCAGTATGTTGCCGGCAAGGGTGTGCCCTGCCTGGTTGCGATTGAGCAGGATGCTACCGGCAACGCGCTGAAGATCGCTCTGGCTTATATCGCCGGTATCGGCGGCGCTCGCGCCGGTGTTATGGAGACCACCTTCAATGATGAGACTGAAACCGACCTGTTCGGTGAGCAGGCCGTTCTGTGCGGCGGCGTGGTCGACCTGATGCAGTGCGGCTTTGAGGTTCTGGTCGAGGCTGGTTATGCTCCTGAGAACGCTTATTTCGAGTGTATCCACGAACTGAAGCTGATCATCGACCTGATCAACAAGGGCG
>CAZDXX010000072.1:0-7389 GCA_964509595.1 uncultured Oscillospiraceae bacterium | reverse complement strand
AGCAGGGAAATTTCAGGCGCGCCCACGCCGCGTTCCCAGCGGGAAACGGCCCGGTCGGTAACGCCAAGCTGATCGGCCAGCTGCTTCTGAGTCATATTCAACTCTTTGCGCCGAGCAGAAATCAAACGCCCCATGGTCTTGTTATCCACATCCGTCACCTCACTTTTCTGGCTCTATTGTAGCAGAAGAGCGAGCTGCGAAGCAACAAATGAATCGTTGAGTCGGAAAATCAGCGCAGAATGACCATGCTTTCGCAGGAAGCCAGAGTCAGTTTGCACTCAGCTTTGATTTGTGTCAATGCGGCGTCTTCATGGACTGTATTGGACAGGAGTACCGGCTTGGCGTTATCCAAAACAAGCGTCTGGAGTTTGCTGCCGTAATTGGCAGCCACCAGTTGATCATATTGTAAATCTTGCGGCGGGCTACGGGGTTTTCCCGGTTCAAATCGGGCTGTTCCTTGGCAAACATATGAAAATAGTACAAATCGGTATCGGGTATAGGAGAAAAAGTCAAGAGAGAAACGGATGGAAAAGGGAAAATTCCTTTGCGCTTTATCTCATTTATGTTATAATCTGCTCAAGGGATTTCCAGAAATTTCTTGGAGGATAATTCGTGTTCGAACTGTAAAAGGACGCACTGCCGTGATATCCGATGGAGACCGTGATTGATAAAGATGCGAGTTGTGTGATCGGTGTAGTGTTGAACCTGATCGGCGGGGCATATGTGGACGGACAAGAAAGGAGCAAACAATTTATGGATACTATTCAGAGTATTATGAGCAGAAGATCGGTGCGCGAGTACGAAAATCGCCCCATCGCTAAGGAAGATATGCACACTATTTTGGAAGCTGCCATGAGCGGTCCATCCTGTGTCAACGCCCGGGACTGGCAGTTTGTTGTGGTAGAGGATCGGGAGATGCTGAATAAGATGGCGGATGCTAACGGCAATCCGGCTCGTCCTTTGCGTACGGCCGCAGCCGGAATCCTGATTTGTGGTGATTTGGACAAAGCGTTCCAGAGAGCGAAAGACTACTGGGTCATTGACGGAGCCATCGCAGGGCAGAACATCTGCATTGCCGCTAACGCATTGGGGATCGGCTCCGTTTGGCTGGGCACTTGGCCCCAGATGGACCGTGTGGAGGCGCAGGCCGAACTGTTTGGCCTGCCCGAGAGTGTGGTGCCACACTCCATCATCGCGTTGGGCTATCCTGCTGACAAGCGGCCGCCTGCCGACCGAAGCGTTTATGACGAGACCTGCGTCCACTGGGAGAAGTGGTAATCCGGGTTCAGGAAGGGGAAACAATATGAAATTTGCATTTGATCATTTTAATTTTAATGTTTTTGAACTGGAAAAGAGTGTGAACTTCTATAAAGAGGCCTTTGGCCTAGTTCAGTTGTCCGAGATTACCCCCGAGGACGGATCCTTCAAAATTGTCTTTATGGGTGATGAGAAGACCGGTTTTCGTCTGGAACTGACCTGGCTGCGTGACCGCACCGAGCGGTACAATCTGGGCGATTTGGAGTACCACCTGGCCTTCCGCGTGGATGACTTTGATGCCGCCTTCGCCAAGCACAAGGAAATGGGTGTGGTTTGTTTTGAGAATCCGGCCATGGGTGTTTATTTCGTGACAGATCCCGATGGCTACTGGATCGAGGTCATTCCGCCCGAAGGCTAATTTCTGAATACAATAAGTAAAATAAGAGACGCTGATGACAGAACGTTGTCATCAGCGTCTCGCTTTTTAAAGGTTCAGCTTTCTGCTGTGAGAATGGCCTGCACTTCTTCTGTGGTTGGAAGGGATTCCATGGCGCCTTTTTTCTGGACGCACAGCCAGCCTGCAATGTTGCCGTACTCCAGGCCCTGGCACACCAAATCTTCGGTCAGGTCGGCGGTAGAAGTAATGCCGTGGTGTAACAGGTGGGACAAAAAGCCGCCCCAGAAGGCATCACCCGCACCGGTAGCATCCACACACACAGCCTTGCGGCCGGGGATGGTGAAAGTCTTGCCCTGATAGTGGCAACGGGCGCCGTCCGCGCCCAAGGTTTCCACCAGAACGGCAATATTATAGGTTTCCGCGGCCTGCTCAGGGGGCATTCCCATCATATCTTCCTCTTCCTCGGAGATCTTCAGAAAGTCCACGAAGGGAAGAATGGATGTGACCGCATTGATACAAGCCTGCCGATCGTCATCCCACATAAGATTGCGGTAATTCACGTCAAAACTTACCAGCTTGCCTGCCTTGTGGGCTGCCTCCATGGCGTAATAGGTGGCATCGGCGGCACTGCCCCGAGACAGGGAGCAGGAGCCGGCATGCACCATATTGGCTCTGGTCACACCGGCGGAGTCCACGTCGGAACGGGTTAGAAACATGTCGGCGCCGGGTTTACGGGCGAAGGTAAAGCTGCGGTCACCGTCTTCGGTCAGAGAAACGAAGGCCATGGTGGTAACGGCTTCGTTGATCAATTCTGGGCACAGGGCGGTCACATTATGTATCTTCAGAGTCTGAAGCAGAAATTTGCCAAAGTCGTCATTGCCCATACGACCACAGAAACCTACGTCCAGACCATTGCGTGCGACGGCTACCGCCACATTGGCCGGAGCACCGCCGGGCATGCGAATATAAACGCCTTCATCATGGCCGGGTAGAAAATCAATCAGCATTTCGCCAACACAAATTAAGTCCTTCACCAATCGCACCTTCTATCGGTTGTTGTATCCACGTTATACCATAGTTTAACAGGGAAAAGCAAGGATTGGATAATCGCGTGGCCTTGACATCTCATTTTTTTAACGGTATGATGGGATAAATTGGAGATAGTCTTGTTTCGAACAGGAGAGAAGCGATGAAACGATCCGTAATTAATGCCATTATCAAACGGTTCGAAAGCCTGTTGAATGAGTACCGTTTTGCGCTGCCGCCCTATCTGTCCTTTTCCGTCGATGAGTGGGAGAAAAAAGGACACGAGTATGATGAAATTCGCGATAATATGCTGGGATGGGATGTAACCGACTACGGTCTTGGAAAATTTGAAGAAGTAGGACTGACTCTGATTACCCTGCGTAACGGTAATGCCAAGAATCCCAAGTATACCAAAACCTATGCCGAGAAGATCATGATGCTGGATGAGGGACAGGTGTGCCCCATGCACTTCCACTGGAGTAAGATGGAGGACATTATCAATCGAGGCGGAAATGATGTACTGTTTCACTTGTACAATGCGGATAAGGAGACCGGGGAACTGGCCGATACGGATGTGACCATTTATCGGGATGGCTGTTGTTACACGGTTCCCGCCGGCAGTGATGTGGTTTTGAAACCCGGCGAGAGCCTGACCTTGGTGCCCTACTGTTATCACGAATTCAGTGTACCGAAAAACGGTCATGGTTCGGCTTTGATCGGCGAAGTGTCCATGTGTAATGATGACAACGAGGATAACCATTTCTTAGAAAAGATGGGCCGTTTCCCTGCAATTGAGGAGGACGAGCCAATTTACCGTTTGTTGTGTAATGAGTATCCTGCTGCTGTGGATTAAGTTTGGAGTGAAATAAATGAGCGAGAAAAAGAATAATACGGCAAATACGATCATTATTGTTTTAATTTTTGTAGGGGTATTCCTGTACAACGTGATCAATCCCAGCAACACGGTGACGATTCAGGTGGAAGACACTGATTTAATACTGGGTGGGTATGAAGATATTACATACCGCATCCCGTTGGATACCATCGAAAGCTTCACCTACGTGGAAGAGATGGAGTACCCGGAGGAAACGAAATCGGTTCTTTATGGTGCATATAGCAACGAACAGTGGGGCGAGTATATCTTGTACGTTAACGGTAAAGTTCCGTCTTGCATTGTGGCGGAAACCGAGAACGGCACCTACGTGTTCAATTATGAGAATGAAAGCACAACAGAGTCATTGTGCGAGGCATTGTTGGAGCTGCTGTAAAAAAGGATAAAATCTGTGCGCTGCATCATCCTTGTTGCAGCGCACTATTATTTTGAAGCGCAAAGATCAAACCGATTTGCACAGCTAGCGGATGTTTTCTTCTGAGTCTCGTAAGGAATAAAGAGAAAATAGATACGGGTAGACTAGATGGTATCGGTTCTGTTATAATACTTCCAGAAAATCGAAATTGAAACGGAAGAGGGAGTTGTATGAAGCTTTTATACCTGCTGGAAAGCCTGCGTACACCATTGGGAGATGCGTGTTTCTCGCTGATTACCCATTTGGGTGAAGAGACTTTGTTTATTGTATTCGGATTACTGTTTTTTTGGTGCATTGATAAACTGGAAGGGTATTATCTGTTAACTGTGGGTCTGTCTGGAACGGTGATCAACCAATTTTTGAAGCTGATCTTTCGCGTTCCGCGTCCTTGGGTAAAAGATCCCCAGTTTACCATTGTGGAAAGTGCCCGGGCAGAGGCCACCGGCTATTCTTTTCCCAGCGGTCACACCCAGAGCGCAGTGGGTATTTTTGCTGCCATTGCCCGGTGGCATCGCAAAGCTGTGGTGCGAGTAAGCTGTATTGTCCTCTGTGTGCTGGTGCCCTTGTCCCGGATGTATTTAGGCGTACATACACCGTTGGATGTGGGCGTATCTGTCATTGTGGCGTTGCTGTTGGTGTTTGGATTTTATCCCATTGTCCGCAAAGCGATGGAAAAGCCCAAGGGTATGCGCATTTTGCTGGCCTTCATGACCGCAGTGGCGTTGGTATTTTTGGCCTTTGTGAACCTATATCAGTTCCCGGCAGATGTGGATGTGGATAATCTGGCGCACGGAACAAAAAATGCGTTCACCATGTTGGGGTGTATTTTGGGTATTTGGTTGACTTATGAGGTGGAACGCAAGTATATCCGATTTGACACGAAAGCGGTCTGGTGGGTGCAGGTGATCAAGCTGGTGATCGGGTTATGTTTGGTGTTGGCCATCAAATCGGGATTGAAAGAACCACTATATGCCTTGTTGAATGGCAGTTATGTGGCGGATGGCCTGCGTTACTTCCTGATGACAGCTTTTGCCGGGTGTGTGTGGCCGTTGACGTTCCGTTTTTTGGGAAAATTGGGAAAAGAAAAACATTAATTGAATAGAAAAAAGTTCCTGATTCGCATGAATCAGGAACTTTTTTATTGAAAACCAAATTTAAAAAATAGTTCCGCAAGCGGTAATGCGTTCGAACATCTCTTCACGGTAATCGGGAGCGGCGGGGTCAAAACTATTCACGACCACGCCATCACTGCCGCTTTTGCCGGTAGAGTGTACGTAGCGGTTATCCCCCAGATAAAGGGCCACGTGGCCGGGGAAGAAGATCAGGTCACCCTTCTTGATTTCGTCGCGGGTGATTTCGCGCACGGGAAAGTCGGGCAGGATGCGAGCGTCGCGGTAGATGGATACGCCGTTGAGCCAGTAGGACATGAAGGTGAGACCGGAGCAGTCGATGCCCAGCGGGGACTTGCCGCCCCAACGGTAGTGCGCACCCAGATAGGTCAAAGCGGTCTCACACACGGCGTTGCGAAATTCTTCCTCATTGAAGGGGCAGGTTTCGTGATAGGTACCCAGGTAACTGGCTTTGGTATAGCCCTCTCGGCCATCGGGCAGAGCTACCTTGACCCAGCCTTTTTCATCTTCTTCAGACAGGGGGGCCACCAGAGCGCCGCGAGGCAGATCAACGACCAGCGCACCCTGTACATCGGGGATAGACATGACAGTGCAGTATAGTTTGGTGATAACGCTTTTGGGCAGAGCCAGGAATGCGTTGGTAGTTTCTTCGTCAAAGTTCAGGCATTCGGCGGGGGTGTAGCCCTCGTAACGGTAGTCGGTGCGAACCTTATACCAGCCGGGAGCGGCTTCTTCCAGAATTTCAGCACGCCAGCCCAGCATCATCTCGTCAGCCTGCTCAGTGTCGTGAGTGGGTTTGAGCATTATGGGACAGCGGGGAGTGGTAACAACAGAATACTTCATAGAAAATAAAACACCTCGGAGTGCGAATCAGAAAATGGAGTGCGCCATGGCAGCACCTTATACATTAGACCACAGAGTGGAAAAAAAGGCAACCCTTTTTCTATGCAAAAGCATAGCAAAAGTGGCCATGTGCCGCCTGCGGCGGTACGGCCTTGAAATCTAAGCGCGTGGGCCGGGACGGCCCACATGCGCGTAAAACTTCATGCGCGTCGCTTTTTCCTATTTATCGCGGTGCGTCGTCCGCGCATGAAGTTTTACTCCAAACCCATGCGCCAACGGTAAATTTTTTTGGTCAGTTTAGCAATAAAACGCTGCTGCTCCAGTTCACCGTCCATGCTGGGGCCGTCCCAAGTGAAAATGCCCAGATAGAAGGGGGCTTCGTTGTCCATGAACAGGCCGGCGTCATGGGCTACGTGATCCAGCCCGCCCGGTTTGTGAGCCACGGACAGAGGCCCGCACAGGTAGCGCATGAAGGCACCGCTGCGCTGGCGGTAGAGCATCTCGATACCCTCGTGCCAAAGGGCATCGCGCTTGGCACACCAGGAAAACAGGGAGTAGAACATAAACTGGTCGCGGGCACTGGTCAGGTTGTCCTGACCGGCCTTCTGGGCCTCAAAGTCCAGCATTTTACGCTGGAGGACAGTGTTTTGAGCACCAATGCGCGTGACAAACTGGTTAACAGAGTCCATGCCGATCAGATCGATGACGGCGTTGGTTGCAGTGTTGTCACTGTTAACAATCATCCATTCCAGAAGCTCCATCAGGGTGTATTCCGGCTGATAATTTTCCGGTTCAAAGACCTGGGTATCTTCAAAAGGAGTGCCAATGGGTACCATCTGGTCCAAACTTAGCTTGTTCTGGGAGGCCAGATCCAGGGCAGTCATCAGGATGGGGACCTTGATGGTGGAGGCCGCAGTCACTTGAGCGTCACCGTTCAGGTTTACCAGTTCCACACCGCGCAGAAGATCCATCATCAAAAGGGAGGTTTTGCAGGGAAAGGCGGCGATTTCATTCTCCAGCCAGTCGATCAACTCAAGTCTGGTCATTTCAGCACCTCGATTGTTTTGTTATCAGCGTCCATAGTCACAAGTTCACCCAGAGGCAGGGACATAGTGGGCAGGATGTGGCCGCACTGGACGTCCATCAGGGTGGGCTTGCCGGCAGGGGCGATCAGCTCAGCGAAAATCTCGGGCAGCAGCATGGTGCGCTCGGGATTTTCGGGGGGACAGTCGGTCCAGGCACCAAGAATGACGCCGGCACAGTCCTCAAACTTGCCTGCGTTGCGCAGTTGAGTCAGCATGGAGTCCACGCGGTAGGTCTTCTCGCCAATATCCTCCAGGAAGAGGATCTTGCCCTTGGTGTCAATTTCCCAGGGAGTGCCCAGACTGGCGGCCAGCAGGGACAGGTTGCCGCCGCAGAGGGTGCCGGT
>CAZDXX010000071.1:0-7405 GCA_964509595.1 uncultured Oscillospiraceae bacterium | reverse complement strand
TGGCCGCCATCATGGATGTGCCCGTGGTGGGTCTGGTGGAGAACTACAGCTACTTTGAGTGCCCTGACTGCGGCAAGAAGCACGCCATCTTCGGCGAGAGCAAGCTGGAGCAGGTTGCCAAGGATATGGGTATTCCTGTTCTGGCTCAGATGCCCATTGATCCTGCCCTGGCTGCTGCCTGCGACAATGGCACGGTTGAGGATTATCCCGTTAATTATCTGACCAACGTAGCAGAACTGCTGTAAATTCATCAAGCGAATGAAAAGATCCGTTCACTTCAAGCCGAAGTGAACGGATTTTTTGCACATCATGTAGTCAAGCGGGCGGAGTGCCAACCCCCTGAAAGCGAACGCCGGTATGCCGGATCGGGTGCCATGTCTTATTCGGACAGACCAGAGAAAGGGTTTGAAGAGGAAGAAATGAGAAGATGAACAAAGGATATAAAAACAATGCTTTGACGGTATGTGTCGTCAAACGATGCTCAAAAAGCAGAGAAGCGCCGCCTACCAGAAACGTGCCGATATAAAAGCGAATTGCGGTTTCGGGCAGGCTGGTCAATGCCCCCAAAGGGTCCGCACAAGTCCAAAGCAAAAAGAACGGGAGGATCCACGCCTGAATATAGGAAAAAGAAAGCTGCATCAGCGCATCAAAGGCCAATTTTCCTCCCTGTCCTTTGAAGGTACCTTGAAGCAGCTGTATGGATTTTAAACGACCTACTTGCATGACACCGCTCATCCATCGCCTGCGCTGGATTACAGATTCTCGAAAAGAAAGCGGTTCTTCGTCATAAGTAATGGCTTTGGGGACAAATGCAATTTTTTCTCCGCGCGCAGACAATGTGGCATACAATTCGGCATCTTCCGTCAATGTAGTAGTGTTCCAACCACCCAGTTCCGCCATTAAATCACGCCGTATGGCAAAGCCGGTGCCGATCAACCTGGCAGAGAAGTTCAGATTATGACGCGCAGAGTTTAAAAACAAATTCGCATTGCAGAAATAGGTTTCATAGCAAGCGCATACCCAATTCTCATGGGCATTCTTGGCCAAAATACGACTTTTCGCTGCTCTTACGTTGGAAGACAAGGCTTTGTTCATTTCTGTGAGAAAGTCTGGGTCAGCTTCATTGTCCGCGTCAAAAACACAGTATGCATCGTGGGAGTTCGTTTTAAGAAGCTGCGCAAATGCTTCATGTAAAGCCTGTCCTTTGCTGCATACCGATGAGGAGACCGAAATGATTTGTGCGCCTGCAGCAAGGGCCGCACCTGCGGTGTTGTCGGTACAGTTGTTGGGGATGACATAGATATCGACCAACTCCTGCGGGTAATGCTGCTGTTTGATGCTCTCTACAATTCCGGAAATGCATGTTTCCTCGTTCCTGGCGGCCACCAGAACGGCAAAACGCATGTGTTTATCGGTGTCCAAAATTGGTTTTCCCTTTCGGATGAATCCAATGGAGATAGCAGCGAAATAGATTCCATAAATTGCTGTAAGTAGACAAAATGCTTTGTAAGCGATCAAAACATAATCCTGCATAGTACCCCTCCTTACGGAAAGAATACCAAAGGGAAATTAAGAAAAAATAGACCGAATTTTTAAGATTTACTTAGGTTTTTCTTAACAGCATTTTAGCAAAATTCAGGGAGCAAACATTCGTTTGCTCCCTGAAACATAGATGCTTTTTGTATCAATTCAATTCTAATTCTACGGGACAGTGATCGCTGCCCATTACGTCGGCGTGTATTTTGCTATCTACTAACCGTGGAGTCAAAGATTCAGAGGTAATAAAGTAGTCAATACGCCATCCGGCGTTGTTTTCCCGGGCGTGATACATATAGGACCACCAGGTATAGGCCCCGGCAGTATCCGGGTAAAAATAACGATAAGTGTCAACAAAACCGGCATCCAGCAATTCAGTCATCTTGGCACGTTCCTCATCAGAGAAACCGGCATTGCCACGATTGGGGCCGGGGTTTTTAAGATCTATTTCTTTGTGAGCTACATTAAGGTCTCCGCAGAGAATGACCGGTTTCTTTTCTTCCAGCCCTTTTAGGTAAGTGCGAAGTTCGTCTTCCCATTCCATACGGAAATCCAAACGGGCCAACCCACGTTGGGCGTTGGGGGTATAGCAGGTAACCAGATAGAAGTCCTCAAACTCCACAGTAATGGCACGTCCCTCGTCATCATGAGCAGAAGAACCGATTCCGTAACTGACGCTGAGGGGCGGAATGCGGGTAAAGACCGCTGTGCCCGAATATCCTTTTTTGACGGCGCTGTTCCAAAACTGCTGATAACCGGGAAGCTCCAGAGAGATCTGGTCGGGCTGCAGTTTTGTTTCCTGCAAGCAGACCACATCTGCATCTATCGAGTTGAAAAAGTCCAGAAAGCCTTTGCCCATGCAGGCCCGAAGACCGTTGACATTCCAGGAAATAAGTTTCAAAACCAGATCCTCCGAGTTGATCAGTATTTGCGGACTACGGCGATGACCTTGCCCAGAATCTCGGCGTGGTCGCCATCAATTGGTTCGTACTCAGGGTTTTCGGGCAGAAGCCAGGTTTTGCCGTTCTTGCGCTGCAAGGTTTTAACGGTGGCTTCATCTTCGATCATAGCAACAACAATCTCTCCGTTGCGAGCGTTCTGCTGCTGATGCACGACCACCAGATCATCGGGCAGAATGCCGGCGTAGAGCATGGATTCACCTCGTACGCGCAGAGCAAAGTGCTCTCCGGTCAGGCCATCCGTGTCAAAGGTCAGATAATCCTCAATGCACTCAGTTGCCAGAATAGGGGCGCCGGCGGCAACATTACCAACCACGGGGACCTTGTCCTTTTTGGGCTGACCTTCATCGTTGATCGAGATAGCGCGGGTCTTTCCGGCTGCTTGGGTAATCATACCGGCACTCTGCAGCCCTTTCAGATGGAAGTGGACGGTGGAGGGAGATTTCAGGCCTACATGCTCGCCGATTTCACGCACAGAAGGGGGATAACCGTGTTCATCAGTGAAGGAAATAATATAGTCATAAATCTGCTGCTGCTTGGCGGTTAATTCTTTCAAGGCAGAGTCCTCCTTTTAAAGTAACTTATATGTATTTTATAGCATATTAAGAACAAAAAGTCAAACAGTTGTTCTAAACGCGGAGGAAGAATTTAACACTTTCTTCATTGACATTATATAATAGCGTGCTAAAATAAGTTAACATATTAATAATTAGCATACGAATGAATTTTGAGGAGGGATGGGATGTTGGCGTCTGATATGAAAGAGATGCCGAGTATGTTGTTTCACGCGCTTCACAGATCACATGTCAACGCGCTCCAGGCCGAGCTGAATGCTCGAGGGTTGTCAGATTTGGGTTCGCCCATGATCCTGTTTATTTTAGATCACCACGGCGACCGGGGAGAAATTGCCAGCCAGCGAGAGCTCGCTCAAGCCCTGCGGGTCTCCCCCGCTACCATTGCAACATCCCTGAAATCCCTGGAACGAATGGGGTATGTGGAAAAGCGTGTAGACGAAAACGATGCCCGTCGCAACCGTGTGATCATTACGGAAAAGGGCATTATGGCGGTGAAACAATGTAATGAGGTATTTGAAGAGATTGACCGGCGTATGATGGAAGGGTTTACGCTGCAGGAACAGGAAAATCTGAATCGATTACACCAAAAGATGTTTGATAATTTGAACGCGCATAGAAAGAGTGAAAAAGGAGGTTGCTGCCTATGAAAAGATTGATTCCCTACATAAAGGGATATGAGAAAGCGGCGGTGATTGGACCGCTGTTGATGATTTTGGAAGTGGCTTGTGAGTTGATTCTTCCTCTGATCATGGCCAATATTATTGACATTGGCATCAATGGGGGAGCCGGGCTTGCGTACATTTTGAAAATGGGTGCTTTGATGGTAGTTCTGGCCGGCCTGTCCATGTTTGCCGGTGTCACGGCAACAAAATTCACCTCATCGGCCAGTATGGGTTTTGGTGCGAATTTGCGCAAAGGTCTTTTTGACAAAATTCAGGAATTTTCCTTTGCGGATATTGACCGTTTTTCCTCTGCCAGCCTGATTACCCGTATGACCAACGATGTAAATGCGATGCAAATGATGGTAGGTATGGCACTGCGTATGCTGGTGCGTGCTCCGGTCATGTTGGTAGCGGCTCTGGTCGTGTGCGTGAGTATCAACGCCCGACTGGCCGTGGTTTTGTTCGTGATCATTCCGCTGATGGCGGCCGCCATCGGCACACTGATGTTTTTCTGTCATAAGCTGTTCGGCATTATGCAAAAGAAGATCGACAGCCTGAATGAAACGGTACAGGAAAACCTGGTGGCCATCCGTGTGGTCAAGGCATTTGTACGCGTGGCATATGAAAAAACCAAGTTCAAAAAGAGTAATGACGAACTGACTCAGGCATCTCTGTATGCGACTACGCGTGTGATACTGATGCAGCCGATCATGACCATTTCCCTGTACGCTGCTATTGTGGCAGTCCTCTGGCTGGGCGGCAATCAGGTCATTGTGGGTGATATGCTGGTGGGTGATCTGTCCTCCTTCATTACCTACATCTCTCAAATTTTGATGAGCGTTATGATGTTGGCCATGAGTCTGCTGCAATTTACCCGCGCACAGGCCTGTGCCAAGCGCATCAATGAAGTCTTTGACACCGTGCCTGATATCCGGGACGGTGAGAGTATGGATCGTGCAGCGCTGCCCGAATCTCGTGGCAAGGTAGAATTCAAAGATGCGTCGTTCCGTTACGTTGCGACTGGAACCGGTGATGACGTATTGGCGCATATTGATTTGACCATTGAGCCCGGTGAGTTTGTAGCTATTGTGGGCGGAACTGGTGAAGGAAAGTCCTCACTGGTGAACCTGATTCCTCGCTTTTATGACGTTACTGGCGGAGCTGTTTTGGTAGATGGCATGGACGTGCGCGAATATCCCATTGAGGAATTGCGTGCCCGCATTGGTATGGTGCTGCAGACCAACGTGCTGTTTTCCGGAACGATTCGGGATAATCTGCTTTGGGGCAAGCCGGATGCAACCGAAGAAGAACTGATTCAGGCGGCAAAGAATGCTCAGGCCTACGATTTTATCATGTCTTTCCCGGATGGATTTGATACTTGGTTGGAACAGGGTGGTGTCAATGTCTCCGGAGGACAGAAGCAGCGCCTGTGCATTGCCCGAGCTATGCTGCGCGCCCCTGCCATTCTGATTTTGGATGACTCAACATCGGCCGTTGATACCGCTACCGAGGCGAAGATTCGCACTTCGTTCAAGGAGAATCTGGCAGGAACCACGGTGATCATCATTGCTCAGCGTATCAGTTCTGTGGAGCACGCTGACAAAATTGTGATTTTGGATGATGATCACATTGCTGGGCTGGGTACACATGAGGAGTTGCTGGCAAGCAACAAAATCTATCAGGAGATTTACCAGTCTCAGCAGGAAGGGGTGTCGGAATAATGGCGGAAGCGAAAAAAGCTCCTCAGGGACCGCGTGGTCCCGGCGGCCCTGGCGGCGGTCCGCGTGGAGGCTATCAGAAGCCTAAGAATGCGGGGAAGACGGTCAAACGCCTGATGGGTTATTTGACCCAAAAAAAGTGGCCTTTGTTAATTGTGTTGCTTTGCCTGGCCCTATCTACTTTAGCCAGTGTGGGCGGTTCTTATTTGCTGAGACCCATTTCTAATCTGGTGGTGGATCCCACAAAGACTGCGGAAGAAAAGGTGTCCGGCCTGATTACACTCATTGCCCTGATGGCGGTCATTTACCTGTTAGGTGCCGCTGCGACCTATTTCCAGTCTTTTACCATGGCTCATTTGGCACAGAAGGGCGTTAATCGTCTGCGCCGGGATTTGTTTGACAAACTTCAGGGCTTGCCTTTGAAGTATTTTGATCAGCACACCCATGGCGAACTGATGAGCCGATTCACCAATGATGCGGATAACGTGCAGATGGCGATGGAGCAATCCTTGGTGCAGTTGTTCTCCAGTGCGCTTTTATTCGTATCTGTGGTCGTGATGATGATCGTAATCAGTCCGATTCTGTTCATCGTAACCATCGTAAGTCTGTTTGCTGCGTTTCAGATCATTAAAATCTGGGGCGGGCGCAGCCGCCGGTTCTATCAGGAGCAGCAGGCAGCATTGGGTGCTGTGAACGGAAATATTCAGGAGATGATCGAAGGCCTGAAGGTGGTCAAGGCATTTACCCACGAAGAGATTGCCAAAGAGCAGTTCGGTCAACTAAACGAAACTTATCGAAAAGCAGCGACCAGTGCCAACTTTAATGCCATGTCGACTGGCCCCATGATGGCGAATCTGTTCAACATCGGTTTCGCGGTAACTGCTGCTGTGGGTGGTGTGCTGGCTGCGTTTACTACCTTTGATATCGGCGGTCTGGTCAGCTATCTGACTTACAGCCGTCAGGTTGGCCAGCCAATGAACCAGATCTCCATGCAGTTGACCAACATCCTTTCTGCCCTGGCTGGCGCAGAGCGTATCTTTGAAGTTATGGATACGGAGCCCGAATTGGACGAAGGAAAAGCTACCCTCGTGCGGGCAAAACGCGAGAGTGATGGAACTCTTTCTGAAACTGAGGAGTCCAGCCGGGAACATCTGTGGGCATGGAAGGTGCCTCAGATTGATGGTTCTGTTCAACTGGTTGAGGTGCGCGGTGCGGTAAAACTGACCGATGTGGATTTTGGCTATGTGCCTGAAAAGCAGGTGCTGAAGGGAGTGTCTGTGTATGCAAACCCCGGTCAGAAAATCGCATTTGTGGGTTCTACCGGAGCAGGTAAGACCACCATTACTAACCTGATTAATCGGTTCTATGAAATTCAGGACGGAACGATCACCTTCGATGGTATCGATGTAAAGGATATCAGCAAAGATGACCTTCGCCGCAGCTTGGGCGCGGTACTTCAGGATACGCACTTATTTACTGGCACCGTCATGGAAAACATTCGGTACGGTCGCCTGGAGGCCACGGATGAGGAATGTATTGCGGCTGCAAAGACAGCCAATGCCCATTCCTTTATCCGCCGTCTGCCTGATGGTTATAACACCATGGTCACCGGCGATGGCGCCAACCTGTCCCAGGGACAGCGTCAGTTGCTGGCAATTGCCCGTGCCGCAGTCAAGGATCCTCCGGTCATGATTTTGGATGAAGCTACTTCCTCCATTGACACTCGTACCGAGCGCTTGATTGAGAAGGGCATGGATGCCCTGATGGAAAATCGAACTGTGTTTGTGATTGCCCATCGCCTGTCTACCGTTCGCAACTCCGACTGTATTGTCGTCATCGAAGGCGGCCAGATCATTGAGAAAGGAAATCACGAAGAATTGCTGGAGCAGAAAGGCCGCTATTATCAACTATATACCGGCCAATTTGAATTGGATTAAACGCAAAATGACCGCCCA
>CAZDXX010000070.1:0-7701 GCA_964509595.1 uncultured Oscillospiraceae bacterium | reverse complement strand
TATTACACATGGACTGAATGGTGATCGGGGCGCCGCCGCCCACGGGAACATTGCCCACCATTACTTGCTTGGACATTCTTACACCCCCGCAATTTTCAGAACATCACTGACAGCAACAACAACCATCAGTGCCATCAGTAAAACGAACCCGGCTACATTGACCGCATTCTCGTATTTGGGATTAAGCTTCTTTCGCGTGAACACCTTATAAACTCCGCCAATGATCAGGAAGAAGATGCGTCCACCGTCCAACGCCGGAATGGGCAGCATGTTCATGACTGCCAGATTAATCGCAATCAGGGACATAAAACTAAACACGCTGTATAAACCCTCTGCCGCACTGGTTGCGCTGGCACCCACGTCGCCTACAGCATCAACAATGCCAATCACACCGGACAAATCACGTAGGCCTGCCTGACCGCTGATCAAGTCACCAAGGCTTAGCCACACCATACGCACACAGTCAACGGCTTGATACCAGGTATTTTTTAAAATGTCCACTGGCGAAGCTTCTTCCGCTTCGCCAAAGTATACTCCACGCATGTAGGTTGTCTGTCCGTTTTTGTCCACATAAGGAACCTTGGCGGCAAAATCGAAATCGTTGAGCAGGATACGCTCTCCATCCCGCACGATTTCCAAATCCACAGCGTCCCCGGCACGCCCTAAATAAAGACTGGCATCGCTCGTAAAGTAAATACGATGACCGTCAATGCGGTAGAAGCGGTCACCCGTCTGCAAACCGCCTTCCACAAGGTGATCTGCACCTTCCATAAAAGCGGTAATTACCGGTGCGGAAAATGCGGTAGCCTGAGAAAAGAGTACCAAAATAATCAGCAGACCTGCCACAAAGTTCATGAAAGAACCCGCCGCCAAAATAATAAACTTCTTCCATCCGGCCTGACATTCAAAAGACCGGGGATCCTCTGTTGCCACATCCTCCCCTTCCATGGCACAGAAACCGCCAATCGGCAACAAGCGAAGGCTATATTCTGTTTCACCTTTTGTTTTGTGCAGGATTTGAGGTCCCATACCGATAGCGAACTCGTTCACCTTTACCCCCAACATTTTAGCGGTAATAAAATGGCCGAATTCGTGCACCGCAATGAGCAAACCAAAAAGAATGATCGCAATCAGAATATACAAGGTATACTGCAACAATTTCACCTCGAAGCAACATTACGTCCAGCGGCATCAGCATCCAGAATCTCTTCCAGACTGGGCGTTTGAACAACAGGCACCTGGGACAGTGCATCCCCTACCAAACGAGGGATATCATAGAAGCCGATCTCGTCAGCCAAGAAACGGGCTACCGCCACTTCATTGGCGCCATTCATAACCGCAGGCGCTGTACCTCCGGTCTTGGCGGCCTCCATGGCCAAACTGAGACATGGAAATGCCTCCAAATCAGGGGGTGCAAAATGCAAAGGACCACAGGTAAGCAAATCTAGAGGATCTGCTGGACCCGGCAGGCGTTCGGGCCAAGTCAGAGCATATTGGATGGGCAGTCGCATATCCGGCGTTCCCAACTGAGCCAATACCGCCCCATCGCAGTACTCAACCAAAGAGTGTATGATGCTCTCACGGTGAATAACCACCGAGATTTTCTCTGGCGGCATATCATACAAACGCATGGCTTCAATAAATTCCAATCCCTTGTTCATCATAGTAGCTGAATCAATGGTGATTTTTGCGCCCATGGACCAGTTGGGATGTTTCAGCGCCTGCGCTTTGGTCACACCAATCAGTTCTTCCTTCTTTTGTCCAAAGAAAGGACCGCCGGAGGCTGTCAAAATCAGGCGTTTGACCTCTCTCCTGCTGTTGCCCTCCAGGCTCTGGAACAGAGCTGAATGCTCCGAATCCACAGGGATGATCTCAGCACCTTTCTCTTTTGCGCGAGCCATAACCAATTCACCCGCACATACCAGAGTTTCCTTATTGGCCAGGGCGACACGCTTTCCTGTGTCAATGGCCGCCAATGTGGGTATCAGTCCAGCTACACCCACCACCGCCGTAATAACCGTGTCAGCCTCAGGTAATGTGGCCGCTTCTACGACACCTTCCTGACCAGAAAGCACCTTAATCCCCGTATCCGCCAAACGAACCTTTAAATCGGCGGCGGCATTGGGATCAATGAGCACCACCAACTTGGGTTTGAACTGGCGAGCCTGCTGTTCCATCAAATCTACACTCTTGTGGGCAGTCAGCGCACCCACAGAGAAACCAAGGGCGGCGATCACTTCCAGCGATTGCCGCCCGATGGAGCCGGTCGACCCCAAAATCGAAATAGTTTTCGTTTTATGCATTTAAGTTCGCCTCAATTCAGAACACAGGCAAATAGTACACAACAAAAAATACCACAGGGGCGCAAAGAATCATACTGTCAAAGCGGTCCAATATGCCTCCGTGCCCGGGCAGCAAATGACCATAGTCCTTGATCCCGTACTGACGCTTGATAAACGAGAACACCAAATCGCCCAGTTCTGTAAACAATGCACCCAACAGGCCACATAACGCCAGCGGAATCAGGTTCACTTCGCAGTCAACAATGGCTCCAATCACTAAACCATAAAGCACTGCAAAAATGGCGCCCCCGACAAAACCAGAAATATAGCCTTCCAGGCTCTTCTTAGGGCTAACCTTGGTAATGCCGCGATGTTTGCCCAAGAAGATACCACCGAAATAGGCCGCACCATCAGTTATAAAACTCAGCAACACGGCCAGCAAAACCAGATATTTTCCGTATTCCATCTTGTTCAAATGCACCAGCGTGGACAACCCCAGTGGAATGACTCCACCCGCAAAAATCGTCAACATCACATGATAGAAGCCGATGGAAACGCTTTCTTCATTATATGCGCGAATGGCACACCAGAAGGACACGGCCATCACCAGGAAAATGCAAACGCCGGCAGTCGGGATCGCCCAGCCGAACCAGCTTCCAAGCGGAATCAGCACGGCTGACAACAACGTCATTACACGCATAAGAATGCTGACTTTCCCCTCTCCCGTGGCACGCAGCAGTTCAAATGCAGCCATACCGGAAATAAATGCGACCACCAATGACCACCAAAAACTTGGTAAGAACATGATCACACAGAATAGCAAGGGGACAAAAATTACAGCAACAAGGATTCGCTTGGCCATGTTATACACCTCCGTAGCGACGGGAACGATGCTGGAAATCTGCAATCGCTTTCAACAATTCTTCTTTACTGAAATCCGGCCACAGCACATCAGTAAAATAAAATTCGGCATAAGCAGCCTGCCAAGGCAGGAAGTTGGACAAACGCAGCTCACCACTGGGACGAATAATCAAATCCGGATCAGGTACACCAGCAGAAAACAGGTAACCGGAAAATGCTTCTTCGGTCAGATGGTTGGGATCCGCCGTCCCATTCAAACAATTGGCCGCAAACGCCCGGGCAGCGCGGATAATCTCATCTCGGCCACCATAGTTTAAGCAAATATTGACCTGACATCCCTCGTACCGCGTGGAAATCTCCTCGGTTTGCTCGCAGAGCAGGCGAAGATCGTCTCGCAGAACGGACAGGTCACCAAAAAACTTCATTTTGACCTTATCGCGCTCCATCTGACCTATGGCTTCCAGAAGGTACTTTTTCAGAAGCTCCATAATAGCAGAAACTTCATCCTCAGGTCGTTTCCAATTCTCTGTGGAAAACGCATACACCGTCAGATAATCCAACCCGATCTCTTTGCAATAGGTCGCGATGGTACGGAAGGTCTCTGCTCCGGCGGCATGGCCGGCTGTACGGGGCAAGCCTCGGCGTTTCGCCCACCGCCCGTTGCCGTCCATGATAATGGCGACGTGGCGGGGCAGGTGGGCGAAGTCTACGTCAGGTATATTCTCTTTTTTTCGAAATAATGCCATCGCAGAATCAAACTGCCATCAGTTCGGCTTCCTTCTTTGCAGTCAGGTCGTCGATTTCTTTGCAGCGCTTGTCGGTCAGATCCTGGATTTCCTTCTCATACTCCTTGCGGTCATCCTCGGTCATCTCGCCCTTCTTCTCCTGGGCCTTATACTTGTCCATAGCGTCGCGGCGGATGTTGCGGATAGCGACCTTACCGTTCTCGCCGTACTTGCGGACCTGCTTGGTCAGTTCCTTACGACGCTCCTCAGTCAACTGGGGGAAAGTCAGACGAATCACACGACCGTCGTTCTGAGGGTTGATACCCAAATCAGAGGTCTGAATCGCCTTCTCGATAGCCTTCAAAATGCTGGCATCCCAAGGCTGAATCTGCAACACACGAGGATCAGGAGTCGAGATGGCAGCGACCTGGTTCAGGGGAGTTGCTGCACCATAATAATCAACGGTAATCTTATCCAAAACGCCTGCGTTTGCGCGGCCGGCACGTACACCGGCAAAATCGCTCTTTACGACCTCAATGGTCTTTGCCATCTTAGCGTCAAATTCCTTATTCAGCTCTTTCATTTTGGCTTCCTCCTTGTTGTTTCTTTAATCTCTAACAATGGTACCGATCTTCTCGCCCATGACAGCACGCAGAATATTCTCCGGGTCCTTCAAGGCGAAGAGCAGCACAGGAATCTTATTATCCATGGACAAAGAAGTCGCAGTGGAATCCATAACCTGCAGACGCTGAGCCAACACATCGCCATAAGTAATGGAGTCGTACTTGACTGCAGAGGGATCCAGATGAGGATCTGCGGAATAGACACCATCGATATTCTTAGCCAACAGAATCACATCAGCATTGATTTCAGCAGCACGCAGAACAGCTGCCGTATCCGTAGAAAAGAAGGGGTTGCCGGTACCGCAGCCGAAAATGACCACTCGGCCCTTCTCCAAATGACGGATAGCCTTAGAGCGGATGTAGGGTTCAGCAATTGCACGCATTTCGATTGCAGTCTGCACTCGTACGTCTACACCCTTCTGCTCCAATACATCAGCAACAGCCAGTGCATTGATGCTGGTAGCCAACATACCCATATGGTCAGCGCGGGTCCGTTCCATACGACCGCCGCCATCCTTGACGCCACGCCAGAAATTGCCGCCGCCGACAACAACACCAACCTGAACACCAATGTCTACACATTTCTTGATGACATCACACACTTGGCCGATGACAGAAAAATCCAATCCACGGGAAGCATCTCCCGCCAGGGCCTCTCCGCTGATTTTCAGCAGTACGCGACGATATTTCGGTTCCATTGTAAACACATCCCTTGCGTTTTGTTTATTCATACATAGTTTATTTTAATATAATTTTACTCATTTGCATAGAGGTTAAGCAAACTTTTTTATAATTTGTTTTCACGTCAATTTTCAACAATGATTGAAGTTCAAACAAAATTAGTGCATTTTCTTACACTGTATGGTAAAATGGGTTTGTGTGTTTTTGCAAACTATCCCATATTACAACGAAGGAAGTGTTAAATTTGCCTATCAAAATCACCGCCGACAGCACTTGTGATCTAACTCCGGAACTCTTGGAGCGCTATGACATTTCACTCACTCCTCTGTCTGTTATTTTGGGCGATAAGTCTCTGAAAGACGGTTTGGAAGTCGTACCCGATGATCTTTATCGTCATGTAGAAAATACCGGAAGCTTACCTACCACTTCTGCCAACAGCGTGGGCGAATATCAGGATTACTTTGCTGCTCTTGCCCCTCAGTACGATGCAGTCATCCACATCAACATCAGCTCCGAATTTTCCAGCTGCTATCAAAATGCTTGCATTGCAGCCGAAGAGTTTGACAATGTATATGTGGTCGATTCACGCAACCTGTCCACCGGCCACGGCCATGTGGTCATTGAGGCCGCTTTGGCTGCCCAACGCGGCATGAGTGCCCCCGAAATTGTCGAATACCTGAACGATCTAACCGGTCGCGTAGAGGCCAGTTTTGTTCTGGATCAGCTTGCCTATATGGTAAAAGGCGGTCGTTGCTCTGCCGTCACTGCTCTGGGTGCCAATCTGCTGAAGCTCAAACCCTGCATCGAAGTCAAGGATGGCAAAATGGGCGTGGTAAAAAAGTATCGCGGAGCTTTTACCAAAGTTCTGGTTGAATACGTAAAAGATCGGTTAGAGAACCGTGAAGATCTGGTTTATGATCGCATCTTCATTACATATTCTTCTGATATGCCCGAAGCCGTTACAGCTGTACGGGATGCCGTAAAGAAGTACGCTCCCTTTACTGAAGTCCTGGAAACAAGAGCAGGCTGTACCGTTTCCTGCCACTGCGGCCCAAACACTCTGGGTATTTTGTTTATTCGCAAATAACATATTCTATCACCAAAGGCCATCGGCAACTTGCCGATGGCCTTTTTATAATTACACAAATTCTTTCTCATAAGCAGCCCTCAACTGCTCCAGTGCTTTATCCACGGTACTGCGATGACACGCGAAGTTCACGCGAACAAAACCGGCACCTGCTTCACCAAAGCCGGAGCCCCTGTTAACTGCGATCTTAGCACGTTCGATAAAGAAACGTTCTGCCTCCAGAGGTTCCAGTCCCAAACCGCTCAGGTCCACCCACGCCAAATAAGTACCTTCAGGCTTTCTGATTTTGATTTTCGGAGTATATTTGCGAACATATTCAATTGCATGGTCGATATTGGCCTCAATATATTCCATAAGTTCTTCAATGTATGCCTCGCTCTTCGTCCATGCAGCTTCCAACGCAACTCCTGCAAATACATTCAATCCAGATACGCCATTCTTTTCCATCTGTGCGTTAAACTTTGCTCGAATATCTGCGTCAGGAATAATAACGGCAGAACCATGCAAACCAGCCACATTGAACGTCTTGCTGGGTGCATAGCAAGTGATAAACTTAGTTCCCTTTTCCTGTGCCACCGGCCCGGCAGAAGTAAACTTCACACCCTTCATCATAAGATCTGCGTGAATCTCATCAGAAACAAGGATAACATCATTGCGGGCACAGATGTCACATACTTGCTCGATATCTTCTCTGCTCCAAACACGACCAATGGGATTGTGCGGATTACAAAGAATCATCATCTTTGTATTCTCTTCAGCAGCTAACTCCTCCAGCTGCTCGAAATTCATCTTATACGTATCGCCGTCCATAATCAAACCGTTGTTACGTACGACTCGATCGTTATTTACCACACAATTTTTGAATGGATGATAAACCGGCTGTTGGATAATAACTCCTTCTCCCGGCTTAGTTAAAGCCTGAACAATATGAGCCAGAGCGGTAACGATTCCGGGTGTAAAAACAATCCATGCGTTTTCCACTTCCCAGCTAAACCGCTTTTTCATCCATCCTGTTACGGCAGCATGAAGCGCAGGTGTCTGTCGAGGAGAATAACCGTACACACCCATTTGGGCACGTTTGACCACCGCATCTACTACTTCAGGAGGGCATTTAAAATCCGAATCCGCCACCCACATTGGGATTGCATCTTTTGCGTCTAATTCAGGAAATGCACGAGACATGCTGTCCCACTTTACACTTCCCGTACCTCGCCGTTCGATATATTCGTCAAAATTCATGGCAAATCCTCCATTTCAATATCCCTTGTTTGAAAATTAAGAAAATAATACCATATTCTTCTTCAAATTTCTACCATTAGCTATAAAAAACAGCCGGACACAAAAGTGTCCGGCTGTAATACAGTTTGGATTAGTTGCCAGCCAGCTGCTTGGCGATCTCCTCAGCGAAGTTCTCCTGCTTCTTCTCAATGCCCTCGCCCTTC
>CAZDXX010000069.1:677-7718 GCA_964509595.1 uncultured Oscillospiraceae bacterium | reverse complement strand
CATGGCTTTGGTCAATTCAATGGCAACCGGGCGGCCGTGAGGACAGTATTTTACCTCTCCGGACATAACCGCTTGCGCAACTTTTTCAAGTTCTGGCGTTCCGTTCTTTTGCCCACCCTTGATGGCGGCCTTACAGGCCATGGTGTGCAGCAGGGCATCACGGGCCGCCGAGGGATCGGCACGACCGCCGGTGGTCAACAGGCGACTGGCCAATTCCACCAAGGCAGATTCCGTTTGATCCGCGTCGATATCATGGGGCACCTGACGCACGATGATGGCTCCGCCACCGAAATCCTCCACCTCAAAGCCAAATTCCCTCAACAAGGACAGGTTTTCCAACAACACTGCCCCCTCATCAGGACTTGGGGTAAACACAATAGGGGAGAGCAGCATCTGGCTCATGGGCCGCCAATCGCGGCTCTTCAACTGGTCAAACCACATACGTTCATGGGCGGCATGTTTGTCGATGAACAGGATTTTTTCGCCTTGCTCAACAATGATATATGTATTTAGAACTTCGCCTGCCAGATGCCAGGATTCTTCCTTCACAAGGCACTCCACTTCCACGGGCTCTTCACGAGGCGCTTCCTCAACTGTAGGCTCAGGCTGCACCACCGGTTCCGGTTGGGGCAGCGTTTTCTCTTGTTCCACCGCAACAGGCGCAGGCTTTTCGACCACCGAAGACACGGGTTCCACTTTGGGCACAACGGGTGTCTGGACAGGCGCTGTTACAGGACGAGTCGGCTGCACCGACGGACGGATCGGCGTTTCCACATGGGACGGAGCCGCCACAAATGCAGGTCGTGCAGGCTCCTGCTTGGGTGCTGCTTGTGCCATTGGCGCCTGAACCGGTGCTTTCTGTGCCGGTCGAGCAACATCATGAAGGGTCAACCTAGTCTGATTCGGTGTGACAGTATCCACCGGCTTAGGCTTTTCCAGCGTCATTGCCGGACGTGGCGCACTGCTCGCCGTGAGGGCAGACAGGACCGCATGATAAACTGCGTCAAAAATCTGCCGCTCAGAGACAAATTTCACTTCGGTCTTCGTGGGATGTACATTCACATCCACCGCTGAAAGCTTAGTATTCACATGGATCACACAGCCGGGGAACTTACCCACCATTTTCTGATTGGCGTAGGCCTGTTCCAGTGCCGCGGTCATGGTTTTGGATTTAATATAACGTCCATTGACAAAGAAATGCTGATAGGCACGGGTTCCGCGGCAGCACATGGGCATGCTGGCAAACCCTTCAACTGTAATTCCTCCTTCGCCGCTGCCCTTGATGGGGGTAAACCCCAAAGCGATATCACGACCGAACACGCTGTACATGGCGGACTTCAGCTGCCCATCACCCGGTGTACGAAGTTCTGTCTTTCCTTCCCGAATAAAGGTGATCGCCACCTCCGGATGTGCCAGTGCTTCATGCTGAACCACGCCCAGCACCGCGGCCCCTTCCGATGCATCGCGTTTGATAAACTTCAGTCGGGCAGGGGTATTAAAAAACAGGTCACGAATGACGATGGTCGTGCCCTGTGGGCAGCCGCTTTCTTCCTTTTCCGTGACGACACCGCCCTCCAAGGACAGGGCAACACCCAAGGTTGCGTCCGCCGTGCGGGTCAGCAGTTCCACACGGGATACGGCTGCAATTGCTGCCAAAGCTTCCCCTCGGAAACCCAGGGTCCCAATGGCTTCCAAATCATACTCCGTGCGGATCTTGCTGGTAGCATGGCGCAGAAAAGCGGTCTCCGCTTCGTCCGCCGCAATACCGCAGCCGTCGTCGGTAACACGAATCATGGTCATTCCGCCGTTGCGAATCTCTACGGTAACCGCTCCGGCTCCGGCATCAATCGCATTCTCCATCAATTCCTTAACCGCGCTGGCAGGGCGCTCAACCACCTCACCGGCAGCAATCAGGTCGGCAACATGAGAAGGCAATTGTTGAATGTGAGGCATATGTATCTTCTCCTTTAATGCACTGCCTGAAACAGCGCGATCGCATCAAATATGGCGTGCAGGATAGCCGCCGACCAAATGGAACCACCCCGGTCATAGCACCAGGTCAGCGCCAGTGCCATGGGCAGATACTGGAACGCAAGAATCATGTAGCGAATGTCTCCATAGGCTACAGCAAAGGTCCAGACGTTGTAAACCATGAACAGCACGACCGATACCACCCAAGCCATAGGCCGACTGTATCGGCGCAGGGAACCATATACAAGACCTCGGAATAATACTTCTTCAATAATGGGCATCAGCACGACCACAATAATAATGGTCGCGCCATAGGAATAGGAGTATTGCTCAGCCCACGATACATTGTTGGGATTTTCCACCGGCCAAGGCAAAAAATGAACCAGCAGCTGAAGAACTGCTCCTCCGGCAAAACCGGTGATAATCGCAAGCAGATTTTCCGGAAGGAAATCTATAAAAATCGACAAGGCATTCTTCAGGAAACTCCAAAATACGACCATAGTCAAAACGCCCATAATGTAGTAGTAAACCGCCGCCGACATCGCTTCCGATAAAAACAGGCCAAAGAAGTGATCAAAAAACCACTCCACTCCCATTTTCAGGAAAGGGAACACCAAGAAATACAACGCAAAGAAAATAAATCCTTTCACTTGTTCATCCCGCGTCAGCTGCGGTCTCCAACGACGCTGTGCCATCTGGTGTTCCTCCTTTCCAATTACAGTTTTTGCTTCAATTCATACAGCAGATTCATGGCCTCAATAGGTGTCAGCGTTTCCACACTGGTCCGGCGCAGGATCTCCGCCACTTCACTGCTGCCCATGTCCATCAAGGACATTTGCTCATTCACCGGTGATGCCTGCGCAGGCATTTGAGGCACCCACCCCTGTTCCTGCAGCTCTTCCAAAATATCTCTGGCTCGGTCAATCACCCGGCTTGGCACACCCGCCAGCTGAGCCACTTCAATACCATAACTTTGGTCAGCGCCGCCGGGAACGATCTTGCGCAGGAAGATAATATCGTCTTTTTTCTTCTTGGCCGCAATATTGTAATTTTTCACACCGGGCAGCTGGCCTTCCAGCACAGTTAGTTCGTGGTAATGGGTCGCAAACAGGGTCTTGCAGCCCAACCGTTTTTTGTCCGCACAATATTCCAAGACCGCGCGGGCAATGGCCATGCCGTCATAAGTAGAGGTTCCTCGTCCGATCTCATCCAAAATGAGCAGACTCTTGGCGGTGGCACTCTTCAGCAGTTCGGCCACCTCGTTCATTTCCACCATGAACGTAGATGCACCGGCACTCAGATCATCGGATGCACCAATACGAGTAAACACACGATCTACAACACCCACATGAGCTGCCTTTGCAGGGACAAAGGAACCCACCTGTGCCATTAGGGTGATCAAAGCCACCTGACGCATGTAAGTAGATTTACCGGCCATATTGGGACCAGTGATGATCGCCAGCAAATTGTCTCCGCCATCCATAACGGTGTCGTTGGGCACAAACAGGGAATCCTTGAGCATCTGCTCCACCACAGGATGGCGGCCCTCTACGATCTCCAGCTTATCAGACAAATCCACCTCAGGCCGGCAATAGCGGTTAGCACTTGCCACGGCAGCAAAGGAAGTCAGTACGTCCACCTGCGCCACAGCACCGGCGGTGCGCTGAATTTCCGCCACCCGATCGGCAGCCATCTGACGAAGCTGGCAGAACAATTCGTATTCCAGGGCAGTAATGCGATCCTGAGCAGAGAGAATCTCATGTTCCAGGTCTTTTAGTTCCTGCGTAATATATCGCTCACAGTTGGCCAGGGTCTGCTTGCGGATATAGTCATCGGGCACCAGGTCATAGTTGGACTTGGATACCTCAATGTAGTAACCAAATACTTTGTTGAAGCCCACCTTCAGGTTCTTAATGCCGGTGCGTTCCTTCTCACGTGCCTCGATGGCGGCCACCAGCCCCTTGCCATTGGTCTGAACTTCACGCAGATGATCGACATCAGCGTTCCAGCCTTCACGGATAAAGCCTCCTTCGCGCACGGAGAAGGGGGGCTCGTCGACCAGCGCCGCGGAAATGGTCTGGCACAAATCGGGCAGACCGTCCAGTTCCTGCCGCAGGCTGGTCAGCAGGGCAGAATCGTAACTCTCCAACAGACTTTGCAGGGCAGGCAGTTTTTCCAAACCACGGGCCAGCGCCACCAGATCGCGACCGCCGGCGGTGCCGTATACGATGCGGCCGATCAGGCGCTCCAGGTCGGTGATCTCTTTCAGGCAAAGGATGATCTCCTCACGACCGATGGTGTCGTCCACCAGATCACCCACAGCACTCAGGCGGCGGTTGATCTGAACAGGGGAGAGGAGAGGCCGCTCCAGCCAAGTGCGCACCAAACGATGACCCATAGCAGTCTTGGTTTTATCCAACACCCAAAGCAGACTGCCCTTTTTCTCCTTGGAGCGCAAAGTTTCCGTCAGCTCCAAATTGCGGCGAGCGGTTAAATCCAGTTCCATAAACTGGCCGCCAGAGTAGAAGTTCAGCGTAGAAATATGGGACAAGTCGGTCTTCTGGGTCTCATGCAGGTAGGACAGCAGTGCGCCGGCAGCCTGAAGAGCCTCGGTCTCGTGTTCTTCCGGCACGTTGATACGCTTGCGGAACTGCTTGTCTGCCAGCGCGATAGCGGTGTCAGGACGGAAACGAGCCTCGCCGCCGTTCTCACAGCGGCAGTCCATCTTATCACGCAGGAAGGATACCAGTGCTTCGTCGCTGTAAGCGCCATCGGACAACACAGCCTCTCGGGGAGAGAAGCGGCCCAGTTCGTTGATCAGGTGGTCGGTCAATCCGCTGTCGGCAAATGCAGTGGCAAAGCACTCACCGGTGGACATATCACAAAAGCTCAGTCCTGCGGCCATAGAGTCCATGTAGATGGCGCAGATGTAGTTATTGCGCCCCTCGTCCAGCATGGAGGCATCGATGACGGTACCGGGGGTAACAATGCGGATAATATCCCGCTCCACGATGCCCTTGGCAAGGGCAGGATCCTCCATCTGCTCGCAGATGGCCACCTTGTAGCCCTTGGCGATGAGACGGGCAATGTAGGACTCGGCGGAGTGATAAGGCACACCGCACATAGGGGTGCGCTCGTTCTCCGGCTTGTTGCGGTCACGGGTGGTCAGGGTCAGATCCAGCTCCCGGGAGCCGACCTTGGCATCCTCGTTGAACATTTCATAAAAATCGCCCAATCGGAAGAACAACAGGCAGTCGGGGTGCTGTTCTTTGATAGCGAGATATTGCTTCATCATGGGGGTTGCTGCATCAGGCATGATGGGAAGCTCCTTTTCTCTATATCAGAAAGAATCTTTAGACCAGTTCTCCAAACAGGGCCCAGGTGGTGGCATCGGTAATCTTGATGTCCACATACTGTCCTACCAGGGCAGGATCGCCGCTGAGATGAACCAGACGATTGCCCGGTGTACGGGCATTCAAATTGTTGCGTGAATCCTCACTCTCTCCGTCCACCAGGCAGCGGTAGGTTTTACCTACATATTCCTGGTGCTTTTCCCGGGAAATCTCATTTTGAGTATCCACAAGGCGCTGGAAATTGGCCTTCTTCTCTGCCATAGGCATGGGATCTTCCATAACTGCGGCGGGTGTACCCTTGCGCGGAGAGTAGATAAACGTAAACAGCGCATCGTAGCGCACTTCTTTGATGAGCTTCAGAGTATCCTCAAATTCTTCGGTGGTCTCACCGGGGAAACCCACAATGACGTCAGAGGTCAGAACAATGTCAGGAATGCGCTCACGCAGGGCGTGAATCTTGGCCAGATAGCTCTCATAGGTGTAACCGCGGTTCATGGCCTTCAGCACACGGTCATTGCCGGCCTGGAAGGGGAGGTGGATGACGGGTGCCACCTTTTCACAACGGGCCATGGCGTCAAACAGACGCTCGGTGGCATCCTTGGGATGGGACGTCATAAAGCGGATCAGGAATTCGCCGGGGATAGCATTGACCTGCTCCAGCAGCCATGCAAAGTCCACGTCCTCCTCCAGGTCCTTACCGTAGGAATTGACATTCTGGCCCAACAGGGTAATATCTTTGTATCCTTCAGCGGCCAGTTGACGCACTTCCTCCAGAATGATCTCCGGACGGCGGCTGCGCTCACGACCACGGACATAAGGAACGATACAGTAGGTGCAGAAGTTGTTGCAGCCGTACATGATAGAGACCCACGCCTTGACGCTGCTCTGGCGCACCACGGGGATTCCTTCGGCCACAGAACCGGCCTGATCCTCGTTTTCAAATACTCGGCCCCGGCGGGAAAGCACGCGCCACAGAAGTTCAGGGAACTTCCACAGAGCGTGAGGGCCGAACACGATGTCCACATGGCGGTAAGACTCTCGAATCTTATCTGCTACGTGCTGCTCCTGCATCATACAGCCACACAGGCAAATGATCTGACTGGGCTTGCGGCGCTTGGTGTGCACCAGAGCACCCACATTGCCCAACACGCGATCCTCCGCATGTTCGCGCACAGCACAGGTATTGATGACGATGACGTCCGCTTCGTTTTCATCCTGAGTAAATCCGTAACCCATCTCGGCCAAATAGCCGCGGATGCGCTCGGAATCGGCCTCATTCTGCTGGCAGCCGTAGGTGTCTACGAAGGCCAAAGGGTTTTTATGATTGGCTGTATTGCGCTCCAAAACCTGAGCGCAGAAATCCTTTTGTCGGGCAATCTCCTCCGGGGAGATCACAGTAGTAATTCGATTCAAAACAAGTCCCTCCGGGAAGTTATAATTTAACAAGATATTATACCATTTAATACGCAGGAAAACAAGGACAGAATCCCTCCAGCATCAAGACGCATTTTTCAGGTTCCAAATCGGCTTTTGGTTTGTAATTTTAAATTTTTTTAGCCAACAAACCGCATTTTCTCTTGACATTGACGTTTCACGCTGATATACTGTCAAAGCCGCTTTGAATGGGCAACTAAGAAAAAAGCCGAAAACCGAGCTTTTTCGCCCCCGACAGCGAGCCCGTAATGAAGGAGTTGAAACGTAAATGCATGCAATCATT
>CAZDXX010000069.1:0-667 GCA_964509595.1 uncultured Oscillospiraceae bacterium | reverse complement strand
GTTCAACTTCGGCGATTTTACCAATCGTTGAAATAATCAGCGAGATATGATAGAATAAACTTAAAGATAACATTCCTTTTTGCAGGAGGGCGATATGAATATGAAAAGGACAATTGGCCTACTTCTTCTTTTGGGCTGCGTTTTCAGTCTGGTTGGATGCGGAACTTCATCGGTTGCAAGGATAGAGATATTTCCCGACTCGCTATCAATCGTGCCAGGAGTAAGCGTGCAGTTGACCGTTGAAGGATACACTGAAGACGGCGAACAAGCAACCGAAGAACAAATGGTTCTCTGTTGGGAATATCGCTCTGATGACAATTCCTTTACAGTTGATGAAAATGGGTATTTAACCGCAATTTCTGAAGGAGACGGAAATGTGATGGTCAAAAGCGAAGATGGAAACTTAAATTCTCGTCCCATCACGGTTTTTGTAAAAGGAAACAGCAAGTAAACCAACTTGAATTCGTCGAGTTGATAACACGGCTCTGCCCTGAAGGACAGAGCCGTGTTTTTATGCAAATCGCCAACAGATTTTCAAATATACTTAAACCAACACGTTAAATTAAAAGGGATATCCCTCCAGCATCAAGACGCATTTTTCAGGTGCCAAATTGGCTTTTGGTTTGTAATTTTAAATTTTTTAGCCAACAAACCGCATTTTCTCTTG
>CAZDXX010000068.1:0-7784 GCA_964509595.1 uncultured Oscillospiraceae bacterium | reverse complement strand
AGAACAGCAGATCCTGGTTATGTGCAAAGTACTCTTCCGAACCATAGCGGCTAATGAACCGAGACGCATAGTGGTTGATGGTCAGCTCCGTTTCAAGAATGATCATTTCCTTGCTGTCACCGAACACATCATCACAGAAGTCATACAGGTTGGTGATCTTGCTTCTTGCATCCTTGGCCTGCTCCTTCAGGGCAGCGACACGGCGGCTGAAGTCGGCGTTGACGATTGCAAAAGCTTCCTCGCCGGTCTTGACACAGTCGCCGGCAAACTGAGCCTTCTGTTCTTCCAGAATAGCGGAAACGCGGTTCAGGATATGAAGTCTGTCCACCGACAGGGTAGATGCACGCTTACCGGTTTCGATCACGGCATTGTTCTTGGCAATCTGTGCAGACAGGGCACTGTTCACATCCACTGCCGGATCAGCCAGTGCAGCACGGACATTCTTCAGCAGAGGAATGAGTTCTGTGATCACATCTTCTTCCATGCAGACATTCTTCAGGCGCACAGACATAGCATCCAGCAACAGGCCCAGCAGGCTCAGGCGTTCATCGAACTTGGCCTTCTTGGCGCGGGTACGGATATCGATATCAATCTCGCCGTCCAGAATCTTGTCCACCTGGTAATCAGAGCGATACTTGTTGAACAAATCATAGTAAATGGCAAAGTCCTTGGCAATCTTCTTGTTCTGAATATACTGACCCACCAGACGCTCGGTAATTTGGAAACCACGGCGCTCATAGATTCGCATGGTGGCAGAAAGGTCCGTCCAGCCGCGGGCGGTGGCAAAGGTCTTGCCGTCCAGCGTGGACTCGATCTTATAGAAGTCACCCTTCTTGATATCCAGATAGGTGGTAATGGCAGGATGCACACCGGCGTTGACAGCATATTCCTTCCATGCATCGTAGTCGGGCTCAATGTCCACTCGCTTCAGACGGTCCCAGGTCACGATGTCGAACTCACGCACGGAGTTGTTGTACTCAGGCGGGTTGCCGGCAGTCACCACGATCCAGCCATAGGGGACCTGATGGCGGCCGAAAGTCTTGTACTGCAGGAACTGAAGCATGGCAGGAGCCAAAGTCTCGGATACACAGTTGATCTCGTCCAGGAAAAGAATGCCCTCTTTCAATCCGGTGTCTTCGATCATTTCGTAAACAGATGCAATGATCTCACTCATGGTGTACTCCGACACGCTGTATTCCTTGCCGCCGTAGTTTTTGTTGACAATGAAAGGCAGGCCGAGGGCACTTTGGCGAGTGTGATGGCTCATGGAATAGCTCACCAAACCAACACCCAGCTCCTGCGCGATCTGCTCCATGATGGCAGTCTTACCGATGCCCGGAGGGCCCATCAGAAACAGTGGGCGCTGTTTTTCAATGGGAATCTCATATTCGTCATACTCGTTCTTGGTAAAATACGTAAAAATCGCGTTGCGGATTTCTTCCTTTGCGTCCTGAATATTCATTTAAGTCTTTCCCCCGTTTCTCTTAAAGCGACAGTGCATCTTCGAACAGTTCAAACCGCTGGTCCATCAGCTTATCCTGATCCTTCGGCAAGAACGTTTTGTTTTGATAATCCAGCAAGGCGGCAGATGCGGCAGTGTGCCCACCCACGGCCGCTTTTTCCAGCAAGCCTTCGATTGATTTCCGTTCAATCATCTGATGATCAAGCAGCCATTGAAGAATCTCCAGATCGGTAAGCAGTTCTTTATGATACAGTTCCAAATTATTACGGATATAGTCCATATACCCTTCCGCAATTTTTGCGTCCGTATCTACACCGGCAATATCTGCCAGCATAAAGCCAAGTCCCGCGTAGCGCTTGCCCAGGTTCGACTTGATATCTGAAATATCACGCGTAGTGACAAAGGGAACCGTGGTGTGATCCGCACTTCGGCACTCGGGATCATGCGGATTGACAAACCAATGCAAATCAAAGGCAAAATCACGCGGCAGGCGAATCCACTGCAGTGCCGGACACTTCTGGAATGCTCCGGGGGCAATACTCTTCACGCCGTCTGGTATCACAAGAGTTTCAAAGCCCTTACAGTTCAGAAACGCCCCTTCACCTATGCTGACAAGGCTTGACGGGAACGTAATTTCAGGCAACTTAACACAATGTTCAAAGGCTTTTTCTCCGATGTGTGTCAGACTGTTCGGCAGGGTGACCTGCTCCAAAAGATAGCACTCCGAGAATGCCCCTGGACCGATTTCGGTCACGCCTTCCGGAACAACGACCTCAGTCAGGCCGTTGGGGCAAATGAGCAGTTGCTTTGCGTCCTTGCTGTACAGCATACCGTCAATGCCCAAGTAGTGCTCATTTTCAGGATCTGCGTGGATACGCACCAGATTATCACACTCGAGAAACGCACTCTTGTTGACCCAATTCAACCCCTTGGGTAATGTCACATCCGTCAAGTTGCGGCAACCGAAAAATGCTCCGCGTTCCACACGTTTCAGACCGGCAGGCAGCGTGATGTGCGTCAGCTTCTGACACTTGGAAAACGCGCTGCGATCCAGCTGGTTCAACCCTTCTGCCACAGGCAGATCGGTCAGGCCGCAATCGTGAAACGCAAATTCACCGATATGATACAAACTCTTGGGCAACGTCAGTTGCGTAATCTTGCGGCAGCCGGCGAACGCACTGCGATCAATGTAGGTCATTCCATCCGGCAGCACCACATTGCTCAGGTTGCGACAGTTGGAAAACGTGTTTTCTTCGATGACCGTCAGGCCGGCAGGCAGCTCAACACTGGTCAGCTCCCAGCAACCGGAAAAGGCACTTCCACTGATGTGCGTCAGGCTCTTGGGCAAATCTGCCTTTTTCAGCCCACGACAGCCAAAAAATGCCTCGGGACCAATTTCCTCAAGTCCTTCCGGCAGGTTGATTTGCTGCAAATTCCAGCAAAAGTAGAATGCGCGCTCACCGATGTTCTTCATGCTTGCGGGCAGCGTAACCGCGGTTACTGTACGGCAGCTTTCGAAAACACGCGGGCCAATGGCGGTAACCCCTTCCGGGATTTCAACGCAACCGCCCTCGCCCTGATACTCCATCAGGACGTTATTTTCAATCACAAAATCCTTATTCATGTTCATCATTCAACTCGTCTTTCTGCAGCACCAGACGAACGGCCCAGGGGGGCACGGCCGGCTCGCTATAGTTGTCATTCACAAACACAAACACAGCCTCATAATTCGGCTTGTTGGCAGGGAACGCTCCAATGCTGTCGGTAAAATAGATCACACCTTTCAAATTGCGGAAGGTGTGCTTGCGCACCAGATCATCCACCATCAAAAATGCAGGGCGAAAATCTGTCTCGCCAGGCTCTCGAATTTTCAAACCACTCAAATAGGCATCAAATTCATCCTGATTGGTGATTTTCACATACTCCGGAACCGCTCCTCCACAGGTCAAAATGTGGAGGTGAATCTTCACTGCAAAGGTCTCTGCATTTTTGAGCACCTCATAGGTCTTGCGCAAAAAGCGATATGCCTGCTCCAGAGAAACGAGGCCGGACAAATCAACAGCCAGAACAAATTCCCGGATTCGCCTGACCTCTTTATATTCAAGCGGCTCAATCAGCGGCATTTTATCATAGAGCTGCATACCGTAAGTATAGAAAATGTAGTCAAATTCATCCGGGTCGGTCTTCATTGGCTCGCCTCGTGCGGCAAACTTCTGCAGAAATCCTGCATAGTCATAGGTTTCGCGGTTGACTTCACGCAGGTTCTGCATCATGGCTTCTGCCTTATCTCCCTGCTTTCTGGCAAAAGTCTCCATATCCACCTGCATACGTATGGAAATATCCTTCCATATCTCTTCGGCCACAGCATTCGGATCAAACAGTGCATTTGCAGCTTCTTCCGGCTCTTCCAAGATTTCATTACTCTGCCCGTTTTCTGCCTGCGCATACCACAGCTGATGGTCATCTGCCAGGAAGAAAAGGCGCATTTCCTGAATCTTCTCCGGTGAAAGCTGTCTGGTCAGCAGAAAACGGTAAATCTTTTCCGCTGTCAGCATTCCGATTTCTTCCTGCAGTTCAGCAATCCAATCCGCCTGTTTCTTCTCACGCTCCGCTGACACTGCGATCAGACCCAGTCCGGAAATTGCATGCTCCACAGCAATGTCACAGGCAAGATCCCATACATCGGCCTCCACATTCTTGTGGATATACATGTGACGAAATACGCAATGCATAACCAGGTGCAAATAATCACGAGCGGGCACGGCATGCTCATCCCGATAGGAGCGCAGCACATGCAGCGCATCATAATACAATGTCTGTCCGTCCGTGGCCATTGTACTTCCCGGCCGGGATTCAAGCGCAAACTGACTCAGGGCCGCGTCGAGAAAACGCAGATTCACCAAAAGCGTGTTTCGAGCAAGCGTCAGCACGTCCTTGGCTAACTCATCCACTCGGTTTGTGGTTTTCTCCTGATCCATCCTTTATCACGCCCTTGCTTTTTTTCGATATTATAATTATTATCCTCTTTTTGCCACATAATTGCAAGGCCAAAATCACAAGCCCCGCTGAATCACAACACCTCGAGGTTTATATCAACCTCGAGGTGTTCGTTAAATGCTGATGATTTAATCCTTCACTCGTTGACCATAATCAATAGTCACGCCAAAGTTTTCTGTTGAATATATTCATGAATGGACGCTGCGGCCTGCTTTCCGGCTCCCATAGCAAGAATAACAGTGGCTGCGCCGGTAACTGCATCGCCGCCGGCGTAGACGCCGGGACGACTGGTGGCACCACCATCTCCACTAGTAACAATACAACCATGGGAATTCGTTTCCAAACCAGGCGTCGTACTCCGGATCAACGGATTGGGAGATGTTCCAATGGACATAATCACAGTATCAACATCCAGTATAAACTCGCTGTCTTCTACAGGAACAGGGCGGCGGCGCCCAGATTTATCGGGCTCTCCCAACTCCATACGAATACATTTCATTCCGTTGACAAAACCCTTTTCATCGCCTGTTATCTCGACAGGAGATGTTAGCAGATGGAAAATGACGCCTTCTTCCTGCGCATGTTCCACTTCCTCTGCACGGGCAGGAAGCTCGTCCATACTGCGGCGATAGACGATGTAAACTTCTTCTGCACCCAAGCGGCGGGCACAACGGGCAGCATCCATGGCCACATTGCCGCCGCCGATCACAGCTACCTTGCGGCTTTTTGCAATCGGAGTGCGACTTCCAGATTGATATGCCTTCATCAAATTAATGCGAGTCAGGTACTCATTGGCGGAGTAAACGCCATTCAAGCTTTCTCCGGGTATTCCCATAAAGGAGGGGAGACCAGCACCGGAAGCCAGGTAGACCGCTTCAAATCCTTCCTCTTCCAATAGTTCGTCTACGGTGAGAACTTTTCCAATGACCATATTGGTTTGAAATTCTACGCCCATTGCGGAGAGCTTTTCCACTTCGTGCCGAACCAGGGACTTTGGAAGCCGAAATTCCGGAATACCATAGACCAATACTCCACCCGGCGTGTGCAGTGCCTCAAAAACTGTGACACGGTATCCTTGCTTGGCCAAATCACCGGCGCAGGCCAAACCACTGGGACCAGAACCAACGATAGCAACCTTAGGTCCATTAGCTTCTGTTTTCACAAGATCTTTCTCTGCGTGTGTTCGATGCCAATCAGCAACAAAACGCTCAAGGCGACCAATCGCCACAGGCTCGCCTTTCACCCCCCTAACGCAAACTCCCTCACACTGATTCTCCTGAGGGCATACACGGCCACATACCGCAGCCAACGTGGTAGATTGGGAAAGGATCTCATATGCGGCAGCAAAGTCCTCCTCTGCCACCTTTTTTATAAATTCAGGGATATCAATTCCCACCGGGCAACCGCTGCGGCAAGGCCGATGCTTGCAATTCAAACAGCGCTTTGCTTCCTCCACGGCCATCTCGGGGGTATATCCCATGGCCACCTCATCAAATGTGCAGGCACGTTCGACCGGGTCGCGGTGAGGCATGGGACATTTCGTCATACACATATTGGGCATTTTACTTTACCTCCTGGCGAAGCAGATTGCAATGCTCATCTCGGGCATGGTTTTCAAAGTCCCGATACATGGAACTGCGGCGAATCACCTCATCAAAATCCACTTCGAACGCGTCAAACTCCGGACCGTCTACACAAGCAAACTTGGTCTCTCCGCCAACAGTAATCCGGCAGCCACCGCACATACCGGTACCGTCGATCATAATGGGGTTCATGGAAACCACTGTTTTGACATTATACTTTTTTGTCACAGCAGTAACAAACTTCATCATGACTAGAGGACCGATCGCGATCACTTCATCATAATTTTCTCCAGCCAAAATCAAATCTTCCAGTGCATTAGTGACCAGGCCCTTTTCTCCGTAGGAGCCGTCATCCGTCATCAAAGCCAATTTCTCACTGCATGCCCGGAATTCATCCTCCAAAATCACCAAATCTTTAGAACGGAACCCAACCACACTATGGACAACAGCACCTTTCTCATGAAGCGCGTGCGCCAGAGGCAGCGCGATCGCACAACCTGCTCCGCCTCCAACAACACAAACTTTTTTTAATCCATCCAACTCACTGGCACGACCCAGCGGGCCTACGAAATCGTGTATATCGTCTCCAACTTCCAGCTGGTGCAATTCCATTGTCCCGGCGCCTACCAGCTGGAAAATTACTGCAACAGTACCGGCAGCTGTGTCTGTTCCGGCTACAGTCAGCGGAATACGTTCGGAATTCTCTCGTGCTCTAAGAATGATAAACTGGCCAGGCTGAGCTTTTCGGGCAATCAGCGGAGCCAGCACTTCAATTCGGCATACAGATGAATTAAGCATCTGTTTTGTTACTATCGTCGACATATTCATACTCCCACTGTAAATTTTTAGTATTTTTTGTCTATTATAGGACCTAAAACACGCATTGTCAAGATTTTAACAAGTCATTTGTTATATTTTTCACACTTGCGAGCCATCTATACACCTCTCATAGCAATAGGGCGTTTACATAAAAAGAACCCATTACTCGTGTGAGTAGTGGGTTCTCTCTAATTCAAATTTATGCAAATTGTAATTTGGTCAGCCATCTTTTCACAAAAAGAAAAACACCGTGTCTGTTGACACGGTGTTTTTGGCAGCGGGTGAAGGATTCGAATTGCTCATTTGGTGTAAAATGGTAAAAAATCGAGTTAAAAGAATGTAGTGTTTTCAATGGTTTGCGGGTTTTGGTGTAAAATACCGTAAAGCCAAATAAAAGTTGTAAGGGGTAAAAGTTGGGGTAGTAAATGGGGTATATTTTACTCTCTTTTTTTATGCTCCGCAGCAAGTGTATTATGTGGCCCTCCCGCTCCACTCCATCCTTTGCGCCGCAATGCTTTGAGAGGATTTATGAGCTAACGGAAAACAGGGGCAAGCAATCGCGATTCCGCAACTTTTTTGCCGCAAACAAATGAATATTCGATAATTTTGGCTATTTTTATGTATTTTTAAGAGCGCACAAAGCACAGATTTCTGTTTTGATTTTTTGGAAAGCGGATTTCTGAAAGGGGTACCCCCTTTTTGTAGGTAGGGGTGTGCTTGGCTCCTGAAAACGCAAAGAGAGGGGCGGCGATATATCTCTATACCCTGTTCTGAAAGAGGGGCCTGCTTTGTTGGTACCGGGTACCCTGTAGACTTCCTTGAACACGATCCCGCTCGCTGAACAAGTACACCCACACCACACCCGCTACACCACCCCGCAGCACCCCGCAGAGCAGCCTTGACACCCGCTCGACCTTGTAATA
>CAZDXX010000067.1:0-7799 GCA_964509595.1 uncultured Oscillospiraceae bacterium | reverse complement strand
GTCATGCTCTCGGACTTGGAAACTGCTCTGGGCCTGAAATAATATCCCAAATTCCTTGGAAAATTTTCATTTCATCTTTCTTTTTCTTCTTACCGCACGGCGGGCCGCTTGGCTCGCCGTGCGGTATTTTTTGCAATAAACTGCTCGTTTGCAAGCCAATCAATTTCTATATACCTATAACAAAAGCTCTTTCCTTGCGCAGTAATGGTTGTTATAATAAGAAAATAATACCACTTCCCCACCAGGAGGAACCACTATGAAAATCATCGACGCCCATCTGCACCTCTTCCCCCTCGACGAGCCTTGGGCAGAAGAGACCGCACAAATCGTGGGACATCACAACAGCACAGAGCACCTGCGGCAGGTTTATGGAGAGTTGAACATTGTCCACGGTGTTGTTATGGGCAACCATAGTCTGGAAAAGGATCGTCATCGCTGGCCGGCCGATTTGTTCCACTACTGCTACGGACTGGACAGCTCTACGCTGGAAAGCGATAAAAAACAGCTTGCCCTCATGGCAGAAAAAGCAGAGTATCATCTTCGGCAGGAACCGTGCTGCGGCCTTAAACTCTATCCGGGATACGATAAGATTCCTCTGACCGATCCCGCCTATGATGCGATTTACGATTTGGCAGCCCAATATGATAAACCTGTGGCCATCCACATGGGTCTGACTGCATTCTCCGGCGCCCATATGAAACACTGCCACCCGCTGGCACTGGATGAAGTTGCCGCCGACCACAATAAGACCCGATTTGTCATGTGCCACTTCGGCAACCCATTCTTTGAGTCGGCTGCGGCGGTCATGGCCAAAAATCCCAACGTGGCCACCGATTTGTCCGGCTTTCTGGAGGGTCGCGTGAATCTGGACGCATACTTCCAAGAGCAATCCGGATATTTGTTTCTTCTGAAGACCTGGCTGACCGCAACCTGCGGCTGGGATCGAATCATGTATGCTACTGACTGGCCCATCGTAAATCTGGAGGAGTACATCTGCTTCGTACAACGCATCGTGCCGGAACAACATTGGGAAAAAGTATTTTTCGAAAACGCAAACAGCTACTATAAGCTTGGGCTTTAAAACAAGAAAAACAGTTTTATGATCAAACCTGACCTAATAAAATGACAAAGGGTTTATATTATGAATGTACTTATTACCGGCGCTGCATCCGGAATCGGAAATGCAGTTGCAGATCGCTTTCTTCAACACGGACACAATGTTTACGGTATCGATTTAACAAGATTTCAAGAGCGGGAAAACTTCATTGGCTTTGTCGCGGATATAACCGACGAAAACACCTTGCAACATATCAAAGAATATTTCCGTGGAAATGAAATCAAGCTGGATGCCATTCTGAATATTGCCGGTGTACATATGATGGCCTCCCTCGTTGAGAGTGATTATGCCAAGATGAAAAAGGTCGTGGATGTAAACCTCTCCGGCACCATGCTGGTAAACCGTGTATTTCACGATTGTCTGGCCGAACACGGTCGGGTCATCATCGTCACGAGTGAAGTCGCTTCCCTCGATCCTATGCCCTTCAACGGCCTTTACAACGTTACAAAAACAGCTTTGGATACCTATGCACAGGCTTTAAGACAAGAATTAAACCTCTTAGGCCAGAAGGTCGTAACCATCCGCCCCGGCGCAGTGGAAACTCCGTTAAGCAGCAATTCAATGAAAGCCACACAAGATCTGGCCGACACGACCGTGCTGTACAAACAACAGGCAAAGAGCTTTTCAGGGCTTGCCGCCAAATTTATGGGCACTCCGCTCAAGCCGGAAGTGCTTGCCTCTCTCATATACAAAGCAACCACATCCAAACACCCCAAGCTTACTTATAAGAAACACCGGAACATCGGACTTGTTCTGCTGAACATCTTACCAAAGCGACTGCAATGTGCCGTCATTAAACTCCTGTTAGACTTAAACATCTTCTAAGGAGGCTCGTCCCCACCCGGCATGGGTGGTGGGGGTATGTCACATGATTCCTGCCAGTTCATTGGCCTTCTGCAGGGTCATACTCACCTATCCGGCGAGCACGACATCAGCATGTATATCGCAAGTGAACTATACGGTCATTCAATAGCTAGGCAGCTCGTGAATAATTGATCTCGTTGGTTTAGTTATACCGTTTCATCGATTTCACCTGCCCGCAGCACGATTTTTGTTGCTTTTTGGGACACTGAGCGTATTTTGTCCAAAACCTTTTAAACTGTTTTCGTTGAAATCCCTCAAGTTATTTGATAAACTAAACACAATAAGGGAGTAGTCAGCGTATATGCGCGGAGATGCCAACATCCTGGATTGAATCCTGGTATCACCTTAATTGACGAGACTTATCTGCTTCGGGTGGGTAAGTTTCGTCTTTTTCATATCCACCGCAAGAGGTCTATCTGTGGAAACGACAGATTGGGATTTTGGGGTCAACAACAGAAAAGGGGGAAGCATCTTGGCTGATTCGAACATAACGAAACGAGCTCTGGCATCAGCATTGAAGGATCTGATGGAAGAGATCCCCTTCGAAAAAATCAATGTGGTGCACATCTGTGAGCGCTGCAATATGAACCGCAAAAGCTTTTATTATCATTTCAAGGACAAATATGATCTGGTCAACTGGATCTTTGATACGGAGTTTCTGCCTCTCGCCCTTTCCTACACCAATAAATATGATGATCGGGAAGAATGCATTATGGCGGAGTCTGAGTACTTCTATAGAAACAGGAACTTCTACCGCAAGGCTCTTCAAATCAAGGGACAAAACTCTTTCTCCGACCATTTTCGAGAGTTTTGTATGCCTCTGCTCCGTGATAGATTAATGTATCTGTGCGGCGAGGAAATCAACGATGATTTCATTCTCAATTTTTATACGGACGCAGTCATATGCGCCATTGAGCGCTGGCTGCTTGACAACGACTGCATGCCTCCTGAGCTGCTTGTGTATAAGCTCAAACATTCCCTGGAGCTGAGCAGATTGGCGCTCGGCAAAGAATTAAATCTATTCAAAAACAAGTGACGTTCCCGTCACCTGTTTTCATACGCTGTATCCTGTGTCCGTATCGTCAGCAACGCTGCATTCAGCTCCGCCCCAAGTATCAGAACAAAAGCCGTTATGTACAGCCACATCACCAGAACGATCACTGTTCCCAGCGTTCCGTATATGATGGAATACGACCCGAAGTTTTCCACATAAAAGGAGAAACAAATGCTGATCACGAGCCATGCGGCCAGAGCCGCGAAAATTCCCGGCCATATTGCTTTCATTTTTTGCTTTTTATCAAGCGCTGCGGCATAAAGCGTTCCAAGTGCAGCAAACATCAATGCGGCAACAGGAACAAAGCGCAGGTACTGCCATATCGTCAGCAAGTGACTCGATATGAATTCCGCACCGGTCGGGAACAGCTGACTGACAAATGCGATCGAACGCTTGCCCAGCACGGACAAAAGAAGTGCCAGCACAATTGCGACCAAAAGCACGATGGTGTACACAAATTGCCGCAAAACATATTTCAACGGGCGCTTCGGCTTTTCCAGACGATAAGCCAGCCTCACCGAGTCCATGAGTCCCCTTATGGCTCTCATGGGAAACCATATCGTAAACACCAAGGAGAAACCCAGCAGGGACTTGCTTGAAGTCTGGGAAACGTGCTCCAGGTAGCCCTCAATGATTCCTACCACATCATGCGGCAGAATTTTCTGCAGGGTCAATGAAATAGAGGCTACATCCAAATCCAGCAGTCCCAAAAGGTTGCTGATAAAAATCAGCAACGGAAATAGTGCAAACAGCAAATAGAACGCCAGTGCGGCAGCGCTTCTGCCAACATTGTGCTCCATGACATTGGATGTGAAAAGCTGAAGTATTTGCTTGCACACATGCTTTTTTTCTTTCTGAGACGAGTCTCTCAAATCAAACCCTCCCACTTAAACGCCGACCTGATGATCTTCGGTTGGCGTTTTTGTCACCGTTTACGCTCTTCATGTTTTTAAGCAGGCCTGTTTACGCCCTCTTCGGAATAAATTCCGAAACTTCTTAAAGGGGAACCGATAAAGCTGCCGAAAATAGTACGACTACCGGAACGAACCGTAAGGACACGGTCTTACCATTTATCCTGTAAAGTCTGATGCGCTTACAGATGAAGCGATATCAAAGATATGGCTTCTTTCCTCTCATTCCTTTCTTTGAAGCGCATTCTGAAAAATCGTCTTCAAATCATCATCGAAACAATTAAAGCCGGTCTTTTTATCACCCTTATCGCAAATGTAAAGAAAACCATCTTTACTAAACGCAACGACACAGGCATCACCGGAGATAATGCCATCGACCAGAAAGCAGTCTGAAACCGCTTCCCACGGCAGCATCGGAAAACGCTGCTCTTCACGCAGTTTCCGAACATGAACGGAGATCGCGGCCCTTGTTTCTGCCGGGCAGCCAATCTCAGGAATGAAGGCCACGAAGGTCGGGCTGAACTGCTGGATCTCATAAAACAGGTCATCACTGAGAATGGAACATGCATCCTCGTCCGAATATATACAGTAGACGGAATACAGCAGCTTCATCTCCCGAAGCGTTTTACAAAATTCCTCCGCACTTTCATCATACCGGACTGCCAGCATCAAATTATCCAGTTCAGCGGCTTCGTCCAAAAACCGAGGGGCGACTTTGTTTTGACGACAATAAATGATGAAGGCGCTGTTTGGAAATTCCGCGGCAAGAGACAACGCTCGTTCCGGCTGTTTATCCGCAAACAGCTGCCACGTATAGATTCCCATTTCTTCTCCCTGACGAATAATGTTTTGGTATTGCTCGGCACGGACATTCCAGTTTGTTGTGTCAAGGTTCACTGTGAGCATCCACGGAACATTGTAACCCTGCTTTTCTTCAATTTCCCGGATCAGTTTTGCTCCTTCAGTACAGCTGTTGTATCCAAGATTTACCCCGAACCGCACCAAATGCTCCTCGTCCACATGGCTGACAACATTCTGTACCAGCTCAAAATAAGCGCTGTTTTCATTTTTCAACATCGTCTGGGTCGCTGAGAAAAACCGCTGCTGAAAACGACCGCCGGAAAAATTCAAAGCCATATCCACTAAATTGCGCATACTGCGTTTCGGCGAATCTTTAATATCTCTTATGGCATTTCGTACCATAGTTTCAATAATGATCCGCGAGGTATTGTTTTTCATACGAAGCACTCCTTTCTGTGTCGATGCTCTCGTATAGGATCTTGGCTGCATTGCGCACCACGAATGCGCCCAATACACTATTTTTTATGTATGCTTAAGGGTATAAATCATGCCGAGATCAGCGTTTCAGCATGATGCCTTCCGCAGCAAAGGCCGGTACACCGGCAACGCAAAAAATAAAAGAAAGTAATTTTATTATCAGCAAATAGTTCCTCCTCATCATCATAAGTGTGCCCCTGTATGCTCTCAAGGGACACTTTTTCCCGAGTGTCCAAAAATATAACAAAAATGCCTCTGTGTTACAATTTACGACCGACGCATTTCTTTGTCCATTGACTTTACAGGAACACTTTTTTATAATTATAAAAAACCTTTCTGCTGAGCCAAAGTGCGATGGTTCTTCCGCTATAGACAACCACCAAAGATTCCCTTGATACAAGCATAAAGCTTCCTTTTCAAAGAGTCAATTGACGCAGGCTATAACGACCGGGATACCGAATCCGGCTTGCCGGGAAAAAATCATCGAAGGGTAGGTAGCAAAGCATGAAAAACAAAATCATAACGATCAGTCGTCAATTCGGAAGCGGCGGCAGAACCATTGGCAGAGCTGTTGCAGCGAAATTGGGTATTCCGTGCTACGATGGAGAATTGATCGCGATGATCGCTGAACGAAGCGGTTTTTCGGAAGCACATCTTGCGGAGCTGGATGAGCATAGTGTGAAGCGGCAACCCTTTGCAGGAGTTGCCGAGCGTGCTACACAAAGTTCAATTCTGCAGACCGTTCTCTGGAACACGCAGGAGAAAACTATCCTGGACTTGGCTTCAAAGGGGCCATGCGTGATCATCGGTCGCTGCGCCAATCACATTCTGCAAAATAAATTCGATTGCTTAAATGTCTATATTCATGCAGATAAAGAGTTTCGTGCCAATCGAATCGTCACAGTTTACGGCGAAACTGATGATTCACCGCTAAAACGAATTCAGGAAAAAGACAAACGACGCAAAGAATATTATCAGCGATACACCAACAAAAAGTGGGGTTCTGCAGAGGATTTCCATATCTCGCTGGACAGTGGTTCGCTGGGTATTGATACATGCACAGAACTTTTGGTATCACTGTACTGATCAAAAAAAGGAGGAAACATTGTGAGCAAAATAAATCGAAATACCGGAAATCTTTTGACCTGCATCTTTGAGCTTCTGTTAGGCATCCTGCTTCTGATCGACCCTTTGGGTTTTACGAACGGAATTATTGTTATTTTCGGCATCGTTCTTGTCGTGATCGGCGCCGTCAACCTGTTCAAATACTTCCGCTCATCGGCGGAGAAGGCCTCACAGGAAGGCAGCCTTGCCAAGGGAATCATCTTTGTTCTCTTCGGTCTGTTCTGTGCATTTAAATCAGAGTGGTTCATTGTTACATTCCCGCTTCTGACCGTTCTTTACGGTATTCTGACCCTGGTCGGCGGTGTGAGTAAAATTCAATGGGCCATAGATATGCTCCGTGCCAAACGAAAATACTGGTTCGTTGAGATCATCAGTGCGATCCTGACCATTGTTTTTGCAACTCTCATTTTGACAAATCCCTTTGCATCCACCACGATTCTATGGACCTTTACCGGTGTGACATTGATCATCGAGGCGATTGCAGACATTGTTGCATTTGTGCTGGGCAGAAAATAAACCCCCGCTGCAAATAAAGTACCTTACCAAACTTACATAAACAGGAGTGTTATATCGTGAATTCGTGGTTTGCAAAAACTTCCGCAGAAGTCCTCTCTGAACTTGATTCCGATCAGGAAAAGGGTCTGACATCACAGGAAGCAAAAAAACGTCTGGACCAATATGGCCCCAACGCTTTGGAGGCTGGAAAAAAGGATAGCATCGTCGTTCGCTTTTTGAAGCAAATGAAAGATCCTATGATCATTGTCCTTTTAATTGCTGCCGTTCTTTCTCTTATTTCCAGCGGCGGCGAGGATTGGATCGAAGCTCTTATCATTTTAGTCATCGTCGTTGTCAATGCATGTATCTCCATTTCACAGGAAAACAATGCTGAAAAGGCGTTGGAAGCTTTGCAGAAAATGTCTGCGCCGTTAGCCAAGGTCATTCGTGACGGTGAAGTCGTTCGTTTGGATACCGACTCTTTGGTCCCCGGTGATATCATCGTCCTGGAAGCAGGCGACCTCGTTCCTGCCGATGCGCGTATTCTGACATGCGCAAACCTGAAAGCGGACGAAGCCGCGATGACCGGTGAATCTGTTCCGGTGAGCAAACAGGCTCTGGATGATCTGCCCGAGGATACGGCACTGGGCGATCGCAAAAACATGGTCATCTCTTCCACCGTTATCACCAATGGACGAGCAGTCTGCATTGTCACCGAAACCGGCATGAACACGGAAGTCGGCCGTATCGCGAAGATGCTCACCGCCGAAGAAGATGGAGAAACCCCTCTTCAGCGGAAAATGGGCGAAATCTCCAAGATCCTTTCTTTTATTTGTCTTGGCGTCTGTGCTGTTATGTTCGTGGTCGGCTTGATCCATGGAAAAGGCTTGCTGGATATGTTCATGAGCGCAGTATCTTTGGCAGTTGCTGCAATTCCTGAGGGCTTACCCGCGAT
>CAZDXX010000066.1:0-7852 GCA_964509595.1 uncultured Oscillospiraceae bacterium | reverse complement strand
CTTATGATTTTGACAAGCTTTGAGCAAACGGCGTAAAAATGCAGTGCCCCGACCATTCAAACAGAAATATGATTTTACTGAAGTATACAAGGATAAAAGCGGTTCTGTAACAAGTATAGGGGACAGGCGTGTGACCGGCCTGTCCCCTATATTTGTTATAGAACTTTTTTACATATTATTAGTTGGAACTGTTAGAAAATAATTCGTATCGAAACATAGAAAAGAAGCCAAAACACAATGCCGATCAGGCAGCATAGCAGATACAATCGGTAAGGTTTGTTCAAACGATGGGAAGAGCGAGCACAGCGGGCAGCTTCTTCATCGTTCCATTCGATGCAAGTACTCTCCTGGGCTTTGCGGCGTACAGCAGTAATATTTTGCCGCATGCCAATTCCACTTACCAATGAAATTAGTACGGTGAATATGAGCCAAATGGTTAGGCCGGTTTGGCTCACATTGTATAAAACTCTAGACAGGCCAAACAGGTTTATGTAGAGAAAGCCGTTTTTACAGTCAACTGCTACCATGACAGCAGTAAGAACAAACATAGCAATAAACAATATCTTGCCCAATTTGGGGAGAACCGGCTCTTCGTAGGTACGAATGGCAGAAGTTCGTTTTTGTTCCAAGGTGCTGGTATGTTTAGGAACACCTGTTGAGTCGGTTTTAAATTGCTCTTGAAACTGAACTTGTTTTTTCTTTTTTTCGAGAAAGCCCATGCCAGTTTCCTCCTTCCTGAGTAAAACTTTCTATAATAAGACAAGTGAATTACAAGATTTTACTTGTGGGTCTTCAATGGAAGCGTGTTAGACTTTTGCATATGACAATGTTACACTAATGCTACGGGGAACACTGTTTTGTACATATGACTAAGGAAGAACAATGCTCAATTTGTGCAACTTAACAAATGCTTTGCTTCTTCAATAAAATGAACTTCCGCTGCGTGAAGATGCACACCGTGTCTATGACTGATTGCCATTTTTGTTTCGAAACTTGTGACGCGGATGGGGTAGGATAAAAGATTCTTCGTTTGTTCGGTGTTATACCGGTGAAACAGAGACTGAGTATGGCTCTCAGTGGCAAGCAAGCAACCCATTGTGTTAATGCAGGCGTGTTCATTTAAATCGAAGTTTTCCGAATTGAACCCAAAAGTCGGGAAAAAATGGTGCTCATTGAATATTAGTGTCTGACTTTGCATTAATTGCCCATAGCGGTCTCGCAAGGCGATAAAGGGCATTTCCTTTAAAACTGAAAGATTCTGTGTCTGAATCAGTTGAGCCTCTACAGATTTCCATCGTTCGCCATAAACTCTTTCTGCCAGGTTTTGTTGGAATGTGACGTGAAATGGGTCGGAATCTAACACAATATGGTTTTCCAAATGCAAACACAGCGGCAAAGGACTCAAGTATAGATCCACACCGTTCATATTGTGTTCAATGTCGGAGTGCTGGCGTTTAACTACCGCAACTTCATACTCTGGATATTTTTGATTGAATTGAACCAGCAAAGTGGGCAAGTAGGGTGGAGTGCAGAATGTGGGGATTCCAACGGTAATTTTCCTTCTTCGGTTCTTGGTCACATCTTGGATATCATCCATCATGCTGTCATAGATGCGAATCAACTCTTTCCCATCGCGATAGAGACATTCGCCGGCGACTGTTAACTCGGAATTTTTGCCGCGTTTGAGCAATGGCGCGCCCACTTCCTCTTCCATCTTCTTCAACTGCTCACTGAGTGCCTGTTGAGAAATGTACAGTTTTCGTGCCGCAGCACTTATGCTTCCTTCCTCGACAATGGCAAGGAAGTAATTGATATTTGAGAAGTTCACGTACTGCCCCCCTTTTTGTAGATTATAGTATGCTTCGCCGAAAAGCACAAGTATAAACCTTAATAAATGTAGATGTGAGTGAAGCTGTCTGAAGAACACAAAGCAGTATTCAAACGATGAAAAATCGTTTGCAATAAAAACGTACAAATACTGAACAGGAGGAGAAAACATGAAAAAGAACTTGCAACGACTGATGGCCGCACTGCTGGCAATGGCAATGCTGTTTGCTCTGGCTGCTTGTGGCAACACTGGTGATGATTCCAACTCCAGTAACCCCGGCACCAGTCAGACCGGCACTGAAAATCCGACTGTCAACACCGATGTTGGCGCTTCTGAGGACGAAGTGGTTCTGTCCGTTGGATTGTACAATGGTCTGGACTCCCTAAACCCCTGGACCAGTGGCCGTATCACCAAGGATATGGTTACCTACACCCTGTATGAGACTCTGGCCAGCTGCCAGAACGGCGCAACCGAATTTGAGAGCATCATGATCAAGGATTGGAAGCAGGTTGACGACGTCACCTACAATGTCGAGATCTATGACTACATCAAGGATGCTGCCGGCAACCCCGTTACTGCCAGCGACATCGTGTTCAGCTTCAACCAGTATAATGAGTATTGGGCTACCACTATGGATACCATTACCCCTACCGGTGACTATACGTTTGAACTGAAGCTGACTACGACTGCAGCCGGTGCTTTCCAGTACATCATTTGCAAGGTTCCCATCGCTACTGAGAAGGCCTATAATGACAGCCCTGATCAGTTCGCTTCCACTGCTTGCGGTACGATGCCCTATACTGTTGCCGGCGGCGATGACTATGTCAGTGGCACCACCATTGTTGCACGCAAGACCGGCGAGTATTGGCAGACCGATGAGAGCCTGGTCTACGAAGGCAGCAAGGCTTACTCTGATGTGATCGTGTTCAATATTCTGTCTGAGGCTACTCAGATGGCTCTGGCAGTTCAGAACAAGGACATCGACATTGCTCTGTATGTTACTACCAGCATGCTGGACGAAGTTTCCACCTATGACGGTGTCCAGCTGGTTCAGATGCCCTCTTCTGAGGACCGCGGCTTCCAGTTCTGCATGACTGAAGACAGCATTTTCTATGACAACCTGGCTCTGCGTCAGGCCATCCTGTACGCCATTGACAACGAGGCTGTTGCCGAGGCTTGCGGCTATGGCTATGGTGCTCCCGCTGACGTTACCTGCGGTAGCGAAGCGCTGACCGTTGGCTTTAACGATGAGTGGAAGACCTCTCCCTACACCTATGACCCTGAAAAGGCTCAGCAGTTGCTGAAGGAAGCCGGCTACAATGGCGAAGAGATCCGCTTGCTGTGCAACACCAACGCAACCATTACCATGATGTGGACCGTTATCCAGGCTAACTTGCAGGCTGTGGGTATTAACGCCACTATCAATGTTGCTGAAGGTACCAGCTACGGCGGTTACCGCGATGGCACCAGCGGCCAGTACGAACTGTGCTATGCCGGACCTGGCAACGGCGGCTATGTAACTGCCGACCTGTGGAACACTCTGTTTAACCGTAACAACTATGCTTCCGGAGCAACTTGGGCAGGTTTGGTCGATGACGATCTGCAGGCTCTGTACGATGCTATTGCTGCACCCGGTGGCTATACTCAGGATAACCTGGATGCATTTTATGACTATATCACCGAAAATGCTCTGTACTATAAGGTATACGATTTGCCCGAGTATGCTGCTTGCCAGTCCGATGTTACTGGATACTTCCTGGATTGGAACCGCTTCATCCGACCCAACACCATCCAGCTGGGCTAAAGAACGGATTAATCAATAGCTTGAAAAAACAGCTGTTGTATTGTAAAATTTCTTTGCAATCCGTTCTTGCTGATCGAATTGGTACTTCCCTGAGCAAGTACAGCTTTGTTTGCAAAGCCTAACGAATAAAGGGATATGATCAGCGCTTGCTGGTCATATCCCTTTCCTCACTATAACCTAAGGAGACATCTTATGGGAAAATATATTATAAAGCGGATCCTGTTGATGATTCCGGTTGTTCTGGGCGTTACGATTCTTGTCTTTTCGTTGATGCAATTAGCTCCCGGTGACCCTGCTGAGGTCATTTTGGGGTCGACGGCGTCGGCCGAGCAGCTCCACGAACTGAGAGAAAAAATGGGATTAAATGATCCCTACATTGTACAGCTCGGACGGTATCTTCGCAATGTGTTCCTGCATTTCGACTTCGGTACGAATATCAGCATTGGCAAGGAGCTGATTACCCGGTTCCCCTACACTTTGGTGTTTGCGGTTTCCGGTATGGTTCTATCTTTGCTCATTGGTATTCCTCTGGGTGTGACAGCTGCTGTGCACCAGAACAGCATTGTGGATTACGGCTCCATGGCGTTGGCTTTGATCGGTACATCTTTGCCTGGTTTCTGGTTCGCCTTGGTGCTGATTCTTTTGTTTAACGCCCAATTACACTGGCTGCCGGCTTTTGGTGTAGGCGGCATTGAATATTGGATTTTGCCGATTGCATCCACTGCATTCGCCGGTGTGACCACGATGGCCAGACAGATGCGTTCCGGTATGTTGGAAGTTATCCATTCTGACTACATAACTATGGCAAAAGCAAAGGGTGTAAAGAAGCGTTCTGTGATTTACCGCCATGCTTTGCCCAATGCATTGATTCCTGTTATCACCGTTGCCAGCATGAGCTTTGGCACCTCCTTGGGCGGTACCCTGATTGCGGAGACCATCTTCTCTATCCCCGGCGTAGGTGTTTACATCGTCAATGCAGTCAATAACCGTGACTATCCTGCCGTGGAAGGCGGTGTGATTCTTCTGGCAATTACCTTCTCTGTCATTATGCTGATAACTGACCTGCTGATTGCAGCGGTAGATCCGCGTATCAAAGCTCAGATTACCGGTGATAAGAAACGCAAAAAGAAGGAGGTGCAGAAAGCATGACGAGCAAATCCACAGTAGAATCTGCTGAGCAGGAAGTCAAAAAGAAAAGCCAATTTGTTGAAACGATGAAGCGGCTTGCTGATAACAAAGGTGCTGTGGTTGGCGGTGTTATTTTCCTGATTGTCCTGCTTTTGGCCATTTTTGCGCCTCTGGTCGCACCATATCATTATAACGAACTCCATGTGGTGGATCGTTGTTTGGGACCCTGTGCTAAATACTTGCTGGGAACGGACCAGTTGGGTCGTGATATTCTTAGTCGAGTTCTGTATGGCGCCCGTTATTCTCTGTTGATCGGTATTGGCTCTGTAGTTTTCAGCGCTGTGTTCGGTGTGCTTTTCGGCGCTATCGCCGGCTACTTCGGCGGGTGGCTGGACAATTTGATCATGCGTATCTGTGATATTATCCAGTCTATCCCCGGTATGATTCTGAATATCGCACTGGCCTGTGTTCTGGGCCCCGGTGTTGGAAACACCATCTTGGCTTTGGGCGTAGAAGGTATTGCCGGTACGGCGCGTCTGATGCGTTCTTCCATTTTGAATGTTCGAAAAATGGAATATCTGGACGCGGCAAGAACCAACAATTGCAGTAATGGCTACATTATTTTGAAGCATGTGTGGCCCAACACCTTCGCGCCAATATTGGTGCAGGCTACCATGGGTGTTGGTGGCCGTATTATGATGGCTGCCAGCATGAGTTATGTTGGTATCGGCGTGCAGCCACCCATCCCTGAGTGGGGAGCCATGCTGTCCGACAGCCGTGACTTTATTATGAAGTATCCCTACATGTGCTTGATTCCCGGTATTTGTATCATGATTGTTGTTCTGTCGCTGAACCTGTTGGGCGATGGTCTGCGTGATGCACTGGATCCGAAACTGAAGAAGTAAGGAGGGAAGGATATGAGTGCTTTTCTGCAAGTGCAAAATCTTAGCGTGGAATACGTGACGAAGGCGGAAACAGTTTATGCGGTCAGCAATGTTTCCTTCTCTCTGGAAAAAGGCAAAGTATTGGGCCTTGTGGGTGAAACAGGTGCAGGAAAGACTACGATTGCCCGTACTATTCTGCGGGTGCTGCAGGAGCCGCCTGCAGAGATTCGCGACGGCAAAGTCATTCTTGACGGCCAGAATTTGCTGGAACTGAGCGAAGACGAGATGTGTGAGGTTCGCGGGAAAAAGGTCACTATGATTTTTCAGGATCCCATGACCTCGTTAAATCCTGTAATGACGGTGGGGCAACAAATTGCGGAGGTTATTCGCATCCATAACAATTTGTCTGCGGCGGAGGTTCGTGCGCAGGCCGAGGCGATGTTAGAAACCGTTGGTATTCCGGCTGAACGCTATGATGAGTATCCACATCAGTTTTCCGGTGGTATGAAACAACGCGTGGTCATTGCTATTGCTCTGGCTTGCAAACCGGAACTGCTTCTGGCGGACGAGCCCACCACCGCACTGGATGTGACCATTCAGGCACAGGTGCTTGACTTAATGCGTGAACTAAATCGAAAGAATAACTGCACGACCATTTTGATCACTCATGATTTGGGCGTAGTGGCAGAGATGTGTGATGAGGTCGCTATTATCTACGCCGGTGAGATTGTAGAATCTGGTTCGCTGGAGCATATTTTTGAGAATCCCAAGCATCCATATACGTTGGGCCTGTTTGGTGCACTGCCGAAGTTAGATGAAAATGTGGAATGGCTTAACCCAATTGATGGGCTTCCGCCAGACCCAACGAATCTGCCTGCAGGCTGCAAGTTTAATCCGCGCTGCAAGTATGCAACCGAAGAATGCTGCTGTACCGAGGTCGGTCTGACTGAAATCGAACCTGGACACCTGTGCCGTTGTTTGTACATCAATGACAAGGGGGCGGTCAACCATGAGTAAGATCGTCGAAGTACGTAATCTGAAAAAATATTTTAAAAGCCCCAGAGGTATGGTTCACGCCGTGGACGATGTGACCCTTAACGTGGAAAAGGGAAGAACAATGGGTATCGTGGGCGAGTCAGGATGTGGCAAGTCCACGCTGGGCCGTATGCTGGTACATCTGGAATCAAGCACGGGTGGTCAGATTTTGTTTAACGGGGAAGATATTACCGTGTTGAACAGGAAGGATATGAAGCGGTTCCGTGAGCATTCTCAGATAATTTTTCAGGATCCCTACTCCTCTTTGGATGCACGGTATACCATTGAAGACTCCATAAAAGAGCCTTTGATCATTTCCGGAAAGTACACCCGCGCCGAAGCGCAGGAGAAGACCTGCGAGTTGATGGAGTTGGTGGGCATTGCACCTCGCTTGCGTATGAGCTATCCCCATGAGTTGGATGGTGGACGTCGTCAGCGTGTAGGTATTGCTCGCGCTTTGGCTTTGGATCCGGAGTTTATCGTCTGTGATGAGCCGGTGTCTGCTTTGGATGTGTCCATCCAGGCACAGGTTCTAAACCTATTGAAAAAGCTGCAGCAGGATCGTGGCCTGACTTATATGTTCATTACCCATGATTTGTCTGTAGTCAAGCATATTTCCGATGACATTTGCGTTATGTATTTGGGTCAGTTGGTGGAGACCAGTCCATCTGATGATTTGTTCAGTAAACAATACCATCCCTATACAAAGGCACTGCTGTCTGCAATTCCATCTACGAATATCCGGAAAAAGATGAACCGCATTGTTCTTAAAGGTGAAATCAGTTCTCCCATTAATCCCAAACCCGGCTGTCGTTTTGCTGCCCGCTGCCCCTACGCCACGGAGGAATGTCAGCAACCACAGAAGCTGGAAGAGATCGAGCCCAACCACTTTGTGGCATGCTGCAAGGTTCGTGAAATTAACGGCCTATAAGTGGTGCTCTGCAGTATATATGTCCCGAATATGACCAATAACCATAGCATGTTACAACAAAAATGAGGAGAGGTAAAAAATGATTTATGATATTCCAGAATTGACCCCCGAAGAAGCAAAGCTCCCTGTTGCGAAATACTATACAGATTATCCTCTCCACTATCCCAATCCTCTGTATTCACAGCTATTGGATCTGGGCGCTATGGATCCCAAGGACGCGATCCCCGTGGAAAACTGGCTGG
>CAZDXX010000065.1:0-7978 GCA_964509595.1 uncultured Oscillospiraceae bacterium | reverse complement strand
GACAGCATGGAGGTGTAACAAATGCTGAAAATCGGTCTGCAGTTTTTCGCCCACAAGAAGGGCGTTGGCTCCACCCGCAACGGCCGTGACTCCGAGTCCAAGCGCCTGGGTGTGAAGCGTGCTGATGGTCAGTTCGTTCTGGCCGGCAACGTGCTGGTCCGCCAGCGTGGTACCCATATCCATCCCGGCATGAACGTCGGCAAGGGCAGCGACGATACTCTGTTCGCTCTCAAGGACGGCCGCGTGAAGTTCCATCGTCTGGGTAAGGACCGCAAGCAGGTCTCCATCATTGAGGAGATCGCCCAGTAATTTTGGGTATACTACGCCCCGAACGGATCCCGTTCGGGGCGTATTTTCTTCCACTAACTCTCGAATGTGAGGTAGCTATCATGGCCAATTTCGTAGATACCGCGCGCATTACCGTCAAGGCCGGCAACGGAGGTAACGGAGCCGTTTCCTTCCATCGCGCCAAATATATGCCTGCCGGCGGCCCCGACGGTGGCGATGGCGGCCGAGGCGGACACGTCATCCTGCAGGTGGACGATCACATGTCCACCTTGATGGACTTCCGCTATAAGCGCAAATATTCCGCACCCAACGGACAGGATGGACAGGGCAAGCTCTGCTTCGGCAAGGACGGCCAGAATCTTGTCATCAAGGTGCCTCGCGGCACGGTGGTGCGCGACGCCGAAACCCGTGAAATTATCAAGGATATGTCAGACAGCGAGCCCTTCATTCTGGCAAGAGGCGGCAATGGCGGTTGGGGCAACAAGCACTTCGCCACCCCCACTCGTCAGGTTCCTCGCTTCGCCAAGGCCGGCTTACCCGGTCAAACTCAGGATGTAATTCTGGAATTGAAATTGTTGGCTGACGTGGGTTTGGTGGGTTTCCCCAACGTGGGCAAATCCACTTTGCTCAGTGTAGTCTCTAAGGCTCAGCCCAAAATCGCCAATTACCACTTTACTACCCTGTTCCCCAATCTGGGTGTGGTTTACGTGGACGAGGGCGTCTCTTTTGTTCTGGCTGACATTCCCGGCATCATCGAAGGCGCTGCCGAGGGCGCCGGTCTGGGACATGATTTCCTGCGCCATATCGACCGCTGCCGTCTGCTGATCCATGTAGTGGATGTGTCCGGCTGTGAAGGCCGTGACCCCGTCGCCGACTTTGATACCATCATGGAAGAGTTGCAGCAGTACTCTCCCGAATTGGCCTCTCGCCGCATGCTGGTGGTGGGCAACAAGGTCGACATCGCCGAAGATCGCACTGGTCTGGAAGCCCTGAAAGCTCACGTCGAAAACATGGGCATGCCTTTCTTCGAAATGTCCGCCGCCGCTCACATTGGCACTCGGGAATTGATGAAGGCAGCTGCCGGCGAACTGGCTTCCCTGCCGCCCGTCATTGTCTACGAACCCGAGTATGTGCCTCGTGCTCCCGAGGTGGACACCAGCAATCCGCTGGAGATCACCCACGAGGACGACGTCTGGATCGTCGAAGGCCCCTGGCTGCAGCAGCTCATTGCCAACGTCAACTTCAGCGACTACGAATCCCGCAACTGGTTCGACAAAAAGCTGCGCGAATCCGGCCTGTTTGACCAGCTGGAAGAGATGGGCATTCAGGACGGTGACACCGTCAGTATGTACGATTTGGAATTCGAATATCAGCGATAAAAAAGCGCGTGCTGCACACTCAATGCAGCACGCACTTTTATTTTTCCGTTACAACGGTTTCAACAGCATCTACAGCCTTTCTCCAGTCAGCCGCAACAACCAGCAAAACGCTGTTGCCCCGGATTTCAATGATAGCGTTCTCCAGCTTCTCCACCTCAACAGGGCGGTAATCACGTTCAGCCTCAATCTGGTACTCGAGCCAACTGCGCAATGCCTCAGCCACCTCATAGACCTGTTCAGCATCCCGAACAGAAATCACCGCAGCTGTTTCGGCCGTAGCTCCGGTAGAGTAATAAAGCACGGAACCTTCATAATCCGCTTCTTCTCCGCTCAGTGGGAATAAAAGCATCGGATCCAGCTCCACCAACTCTTCGGAAAACGCACCCGAATCCAATAGTGTCTGAACCGTCAACGCAGCCGGAAAGGACGGCTCTTCTTCGGGTTCTGTCTGTCCGCAGCCGGCGCATACGGCCAGCAAAAGGGCACAAATCAATGCGCCGCAAATCGTTTTTTTCACGCAGGATCCTCCTCTACCGTATGAGTCTTAAGGTACTCGTACCAGGTCTTATACCCATCGCGGTTAAAATGTATGCCATCAAAACTGGCATCATAGGGCAGTTCTCCGTTCTCATCTATAAAAGCTTCGCCCACATTAAGCAGATAGACTTGCTTTTCTGCCGCCACAGTTTCAATGATTGAGTTGTAAACCGCAATCTGTTCATTCGTCACATAATACATCTGGTTGGTCTCTTTGCATTTCTGTGAATTCACAGGAATAAGAAGCTGCAGGTAAATGTCCGCATCCGGCTGCAGTTCCCGTACTTTATCCACCATGGAACGGTACGTGTCCGCAAATCCCTGATCATGATTATATCCCAACTCATTGACACCCAAAGAAATGTAAACCTTAGCATACTCCTTCTGGGATAACGCCTGCAGCACACCAATTTTCCCTTCCGCCGACAGAATGACCGCTTTGTCATTCATGACCTCGAAAACGGACAACCCTTTGTAACTTAGAAAGTCCACTCCCGCTATCCCGCTGTACAGCCGAAGACCGTCGGTACGAGAGTCCCCGATAAACACCGCATCAGCAAACCACGCGTCATCCACCGCTTCCGCTTCAGAAACGGGAACAGTATAATCATAGGGTTCCGGCGTAGGTGTGGGAGTTGGTGTAGGGGTAGGGGTTGGTGTGGGCGTCGGAGTTGCCTCCGGTGTAACCTCCGCAGCGACTGTCGGTTCCGCAGTCGGCACAGGGCTTTCCCACGGCCACGCTATTTCATTGTCACAGCCGGTAAACAGAGCTGCCAGCAGCATTGCCAGTGGGATCAGTCTTCTCATGTACGAATGCTCCTACTTAGTTGATTTCTCCGGAAGTAATAATCGCTTCCACTTCAGCGAAGGACTTTGCTGTGTAAGTGGGTCGGGCTTGCCCCGTTAATGCCGCTCCGGCGGGATTGTACCAAATCGTATCGATTCCAGCCTGATTTCCTCCCAGAATATCAGAACTGAGACTGTCACCCACCATAACCGCCGTGCTGCGGTCAGCAATATCCAAATTTCGACAAACATGGTCGAAAAAAAGAGGGTCGGGCTTACCCACCCCAATCTCCTGCGAGATAAACAGGTTCGGGATATATTGCTTGATGGCTGACGCCGCATATCGGCCCTTTTGTGCAATGGTTGCACCATTGGTCACAATGGCCAACGTACACCCTTTCTCAGACAAATGCCTGCACAGTTCCTCCGCTCCAGGAAACAAAACTCCATTAGCGGCCAGTGCCTTTTGATAATCGATATTAAACTCCGCCGGGTCATGGTTGCCGCCCATAGCCTGCTCAAATCGACGGAACCGTTCGACCAGCAAAAAATCCTGTTCCACTTCACCGCGGGCAAAGGCATCCCAGAGTTTTGTATTGATCCGCAGATAAGTTTCCACCGTGACTTCATCCGTGGTATAACCTCTTGCGGTTAAAACCGCATGCAGAGCCCGCTCTTCCGAGGCATTAAAGTCAAACAGCGTATGATCGGCATCCAAAAGAACCGTCTGATATCGAGGCATCAGGTTTTCCTCCTGCGCATTTGAAATGTAATGAACATGCGCACAGCAGAGGACACCACCAACACGCCCACTGCCAAACAAACGGCAATTCCAAGGGTGTGCAGTCCTTGATTCAGGAACATCTCCGTGTTCCCTTGCAGGGCATATTTCATGGTATTGTAAATGCCCGCGCCAGGCACCAGCGGAAGAAACGAAATAATCAGATAACTGGTAACCGGGTATTTTCGGATGCGGGCCATGATCTCCGAATATGCGGAGATCACCATAGCAGCTAAAAAGTAGCAAATCAGATCGTTGCCGCCGGCAAGGCTCACCAACAGATAAACAAGCCAGCCCAGAGCGCCGCCCGCACTGCAAATCAACATGCCTCTGCGCACATTGAGCATCACGCAAAAGCCCAGGCAAGCCAAAAATGCCCACAGGCAGGGAAGGAAGTACGTCCAATCCATGGTCACACCCCCCACAATCCGGCAGCGGCTGCCATAGCAATAAAGGTTCCTATCGCGATGGCCCCTGCGGTCAACAATGCTTCCACCAGTTTCAGCAAACCGGCCACCAAGTCGCCAGCCATGAGATCGCGCAAAAAGTTCGTAAACACCAGTCCGGGCACCAGCGTCATCAACGCACCGATGGTAATATAATTCGTGTTTTGTCCAATTCCTGCTTGAACCAGAGCAACCGCCAACAGCGCAGACAGGAATGCGGCAATCACCGTTTTAACGAACAAATTGGCCTCGAGTTTCCCCATGAAGGTCAGGCTGGCGCCGATAACCAGACCGCACAAACCGCCGGCCAATGCATCCGGCAGACTGCCGCCCCAAAACAAGGCAAATGCACCGCCGCCCAGAAAATAACCCAGCATTTGCGCCCAAACAGGAAAAGCCGGATACTTGTTGTCCATCTCATAAAGATGCGCCCGGGCTTCCTCCACATCAGGGGTTTCCTGGCAAATCTTGCGGCAGTAATCATACACCCGCTCCATGCGGTCGAGATCAGTTCCATGGATCGGAATGCGGCGCAAACGGGAGATGGGTTTTCCGTCATTATCGATGACACTGACAATCAGGCAATTGGGAATAGCAAATACTTCTCCGCTTTGCACACCGTATGCCTGAAAAATACGTTTTACCGCTTCCTCGACTCGGTAAATCTCCGCACCGCTATTCTGCAGCCGGTAACCAATCTCGACGGCAAGAGCCAACACCGCAGTATGTTCTACCATGATCGGTCACCTCCTATATCGCTACAATTCGTTAGGATACTCTAAAACAATATCAGTTTCAACCTTGAATCCAAAAAATTGATTGCAGAAATCAGAAAAAAGGTTGCAATTTTCTTTCCAGGTCACAAAACCTGCAGTCCGCTATACTCCATAAGCAGATAATTCTTCGATTTACCGCCGGATCGCTGCACAGTATTCCCAGGATCTGGCAGCCTTTCTCAGCGCTTCATCCAGATTTCGCTCCATATATGTGATGCGTTTGATTCGCTCTGCAACATCCATACTTCTCATTTTTTGCGTTCCAGCAAAACTACGCTTTCCACATGACTGGTGCGCGGGAACAAGTCTACTGCCAAAGCGGTTTGCGGCTCATATCCCTGTTCTGCAAAGCGCTTCACATCCCGGGCCAGAGTTGCCGGATCACAGGAAACATAAACCACACGCTCAGGATCCATCTGCACAACAGCATCCACCACGTCAGGCGCCAAACCCTTTCGAGGCGGATCTACCGTGATCACATCCGGCTTCAACCCTTCCGAAGCCAGTCGGGCCGCAATATCACCCGCGTCTCCGCAAAAGAATTCCGCATTGGTGATCCCATTGCGCTTGGCATTGGCCTTAGCATCCTCAATGGCCTCGGGTACCACTTCCGCGCCAATGACCTGACCAGCCTGTTTTGCCAGCGCCAGAGAAATCGTGCCGATGCCACAATACAGATCGAGCACAGTTTCATTTCCGGTCAGTGCAGCCAACTCCAGTGCTTTCCCGTAGAGCACCTCCGTCTGATCCCGGTTGACCTGGAAAAAGGAGGGCACCGAAAGACGGAACTTCAGGCCGCAAAGCGTCTCTTCCAGGTAGTCACGCCCCCAGAGCGTGCGGTAGGAATCCCCAAGAATCACATTGGTTTTCTTTTCGTTGACACCGATCACTACACCGATCAGACCTGGTTCCGCTGCGCGCAGGGTGTCCACCAACTCAGTTTCACGAGGAAGCTGATTCCCGTTGACCATCAGGCAACATAAGCTTTCACCCGCCGCATTCGTACGCACATACACGTGGCGAATCGACCCCTTATGGGCGCGTTCATCATAGGCAGGAACATGGTACTGTTCCATCCACTGTTTTACCGCCGTACGCAGATTGGCCGCTGCCACAGGCTGAAGCAGGCAGTCTTCCACATCGGTCACGGCGTGAGTGCGTTTCTGATAAAACCCTATGGCAGGGCCGCCAGATACCGGAAATTGCACCTTGTTTCGATAACGCCGTGTAGTTTTCGCTCCAAATATTGCAGAAACGACCACATCGGAACCTCCGATGCGAGTCAACGCATCCTGTACTTTTTGTTTTTTTAAAGATAGTTCTTCCGCGTAAGTCATATGCCGCAGAGAACATCCACCGCAGTTTTCATAATATGGACAGTCGGATTCTGCACGAGCAGGGGAAGGGGCCATCACTTCCGCCACCTCGCCCCAGGCACAAGACCGTCCCACCTTCAGCAGGCGCACCTGGCAGGTCTCGCCTCGCAAAGCGCCCTTCACAAAGCAGGTCATGCCGTCGGGAAGACGGGCTACGCCCTCTCCATCCGAACCATAGTTCTCGATGGTCAGGGGTAAAATTTTGGTCTCCTGAGGCTTTTTCATGCCGTGTGCTCCTTTTGCCTATTAGTAACTTAGGATTATATCACAAAAACATACAATTTTGATATAGCTTTTTCAAATTTCGTGATACAATATGTGTCGACAAACCGAAACAGGGGATGACCTCTATGTCTACCACACAGGAAATCTTAAATATGGCACGCGATTGCGGCTTTACCCACGTGGGCGAACTAAAGATGAGTGCACTGGAATTTATGCCCGCCGTGCGCGACATGTGCGCCGCTGACCGCTGCCAGAAATACGGCACCTGCTGGACCTGCCCGCCCGGCTGCGGAACTCTGGACGAAGTTGCTGCCAAAGCAGTTCGATACAACCGGGGTGTTCTTCTCCAGACCACCGCTGCGCTGGAAGATGATTTTGATATCGAAACCATGCAGCAAGCGGAACAAAGCCAAAAAACGTCCTTCATGGTCTTTGTGGAAAAGCTGCGCAGCGAGTACCCCGACTGTCTTCCCATGGCCACCGGCGGCTGCACGATCTGCGCTCAATGTACTTATCCGGACTCTCCCTGCCGCTTCCCAGACAAAGCAATTCCATCCATGGAAGCATACGGTCTTCTGGTATCAAAAGTATGCGAAAAATCCGGCCTACCTTACTACTACGGCCCCAAAACATTGACCTATACCAGTTGCGTCCTGATCGACTGACCTTACGCCCGCCGCATCCGGCGGGCGTTTTTTGTTCGGAGAATAGCTCTATAATTCACAATTTCTTCTTTTCTCTGCGTTTAAATTGTGATATACTAAACTGTATTATTGTAAAGTTGTATGCTGTTTTAATTTGAAAATTAAGTGAAACCGAAAGGTGACAAGTGTCATGAGTATTTTTTCTAAGCTGTTTGGCTCTCACTCTCAGCGTGAAGTCAAGGCCATCACACCCCTGGTGGACAAAATCGAGGCTTTGGAAGAAGAGTACAAATCTTTGACCGATGCCCAGCTCCAAGCCAAGACCCCGGAGTTCAAAGAGCGTTTGAAGAACGGTGAAACCCTGGACGACATTCTGCCCGAGGCTTTCGCCACCTGCCGTGAGGCTTCCTGGCGTGTTCTGGGCATGCGTCCATATCGTGTCCAGCTCATCGGCGGCATCATCCTGCATCAGGGCCGCATTGCCGAAATGAAGACCGGCGAAGGCAAAACCCTGGTTGCGATCCTGCCGGCATACCTGAATGCTCTGACCGGCGAAGGCGTACACATCGTCACCGTCAACGACTATCTGGCAAAGCGTGACTCTGAATGGATGGGCAAGGTATACCGCTTCCTGGGCCTGAAAGTCGGCTTGATCATTCACGGTAAGAAGGCGCAGGAGCGCCGGGAAGCCTACCGGGCGGACATCACCTACTGCACCAACAACGAGCTGGGATTTGACT